>JAAUTS010000075.1 GCA_012031345.1 Blastochloris sp.
ATACCGCCACGGCGGCCAAAAAATTTAAAGTGGCAGATAAAGTAACCCATTGCTCCACCGGGGGCGGTGCCTCCCTCGAACTGCTCGAAGGTAAAATCCTGCCCGGAGTTGCCGCGCTGGACGAAGCCTGAATTCCCTACCCAACACCAACCAACCTCTAACTCTTCAATCTTATGCCCGTCCGTCGCAAAATCATCGCAGGAAACTGGAAAATGAACAAAACCGCCACGGAATCCCAGATTCTGGTGGCGGACTTGCTCGAAAAACTGAACAAGTTCGACGGCGCGGAGGTCGTCATCTGTCCGCCTTTCACCTCCCTCGTCTCATGCCAACAGGCCTTAGGCAAGCACACCGAAATCGATCTCGGCGCTCAGAACATGCACCAGGAAACTTCCGGCGCCTACACCGGGGAAATCTCTGCGGCCATGTTGAAGGATCTTTTTGTGCGCTTCGTCATCCTCGGCCATTCGGAGCGTCGGCAGTATTTCGGCGAAACCGATGAGATTGTGAACCAAAAAGCCCACACCGCGATCAAAGCCCGCCTGCGTCCCATCCTCTGTGTGGGAGAGACCCTGAGCGAGCGCGAAGCGGGCAAGATGGCCCAGGTGGTGACGAAGCAGGTGCAGGCCTCTTGCGCGGGCTTCACGGAGGATGATTGGTCCGTGAGCGTGATCGCCTACGAGCCCGTCTGGGCCATTGGCACCGGAAAAACCGCCACCCCCGAGCAAGCCCAGGAGGTTCACGCCCTGATCCGCGCCACAGTCGAGAAGATGGCTGGCAAAGCGATTTCCGACAAACTCCGCATTCAATACGGCGGCAGTGTCAAACCAGACAATGCCCGTTTGTTGCTCAACCAGCCTGACATCGACGGCGCCTTGGTCGGCGGAGCCAGTCTGGATGCCGAATCCTTCGTGGCCATCATCAAAAACGCTTGTCAAAAAGAGGAGATCTCCTAAGTTTTAGATTCACTCATGAGTATTCTCATTTATTTGGTCACGGCAGTTTTCATCATTTGCAGCCTGCTGTTAACCCTGGTGGTCCTCGTCCAAAAGCCGCGCTCGGAAGGTTTAGGCTCCGCCTTTGGGGGAGGCATGACGGATTCTCTGTTCGGCGCCCAGACCACGGACGCGCTGACCAAAATCACCATTTGGCTTGCGGGCTTCTTTTTTGCCTGCACTTTGGGATTGGCCATTCTCTATGCGCACCGCAAACCTGCTCAAAGTTTTTCGGAAGAACTGTCCAAAGTTCCCGCTCCGCTTGAGCAAACGGCTCCGGCCAGCCCGGCGACTCCTGAGCCCGCCCAGTAAGTTCGACTCCCGCACGGCTAGGGTCTTTTCACCTGCTACCCTCCTCCTGCCCTGGCTTCTCATCGCGGCACTCTTTTTTCAAGCCGGCTGCAACTCGCGTTCGAGTGATGCCGACTTGGTCTTCGTCAACGGAGCCGAGCCCCAAACCCTGGACCCCGCCCACATCAACGGTCAGTTGGAGGGCCGTCTGGCCTACGCCCTTTTTGAAGGGCTGACCCGTCGCAATGCCCAAGGTGAGGTGGAACCCGGCATCGCCTCCTCCTGGGACATCTCGGCGGATGCTCTCACCTACACCTTCCACCTGCGCCCGGAAGCGCGTTGGAGTAATGGAGACCCGGTCACGGCCCAGGATTTTTATGATTCCTGGAAGCGCGTCTTGGAACCAAGCACAGCCTCGGTTTACGCGGAGATTCTCTTCTTCATTAAAAACGCGGAAGCCTACCAAAGTGGCAAAGAAAAAGATTTCAAGCAGGTGGGCATCCGCGTTCTCGGCTCTCACAAACTCCAGGTGCAACTCAATTCTCCCGCGCCTTTCTTCCCGGAAGTGATCTCCTTTGTCACCTACCTCCCTGTGCCTCGATCCACAGTGGAACGCCACGGCTCTGCTTGGATCAAGCCGGCCCACATGGTCAACAACGGTCCCTTCCGTCTCCTGGCCTGGAAGATCAATGACCGTGTGCAACTGCAACGCAACGAAAGCTATTGGGATCAGGCCAGAGTCCGCCTCAACCGGATTGACGCCCTATCTACTTCTCAAGGCAACACCGCCGTGAACCTTTATTTGACCGGGCAAGCCGACCTGCTGCTGGATAAGGGCCTGATCCCTCCCCAAATTCTGGGAGAACTTTCCCAGCGTCCCGACTTCCATCGTTTCACTTTCCTGGGCACTTATTTCTATCGCTTCAACACCACCCGCGCCCCACTCAACAACCCTCTGGTGCGCAAGGCTCTCTCCGCCGCGATTGATCGCCAGCGCATCGTGGAAAATTGCACCCGCGGCGGCGAGCCCGTGGCCAGGTCCTTCACCCCGCCCGGCATCCCCGGCTACACTCCGCCCCAGGGTCCGGGCTTCAACCCCGACCAAGCCCGCGCTTGGCTGGCCGAAGCCGGCTACCCCGAGGGTAAAAATTTTCCTCGCCTCTCCATTCTTTACAACTCCTCGCAGGCCCATGCCTCCATCGCCGTGGAAATCCAGGCCATGTGGAAACGTGAACTCGGCATCACGATCGATCTTCAAGCCCAGGAATGGGCCACTTACCTCAAAGCCATGGACTCCCTGGACTACGACATCGCCCGCTCCAGTTGGGTCGGCGACTACCTCGATGCCAACACCTTCCTGGACTGCTTCGTCACGGGACGCGGCAACAACCGCACGGGCTGGAGTCACCCCGACTACGATCAACTCCTGGCCCAAGCCAATCTTCAAACCGATCCGCAACAACGACTCCAACTCATGGCCCGGGCTGAAAGCATCCTCATACAAGAACAAAGCCCCATCGCACCGATTTATTTTTACGTGGGCATGCTTTGTTTCGATGCCAACCGCATCGGCGGCATCGAGGGAAATCTCATGGACGACCATCCCATGCGGGAATGGTTCCTGAAGAAAAAACAACCCTGACTCCCACCACGCAAATTGCGTTTACCCCGGACACGCCGCGGCCTAGATTAAAAGAATGATCACCCGCAAACCTGAACTTCTGGCTCCCGCCGGGTCTTGGGAATGTGTCCGGGCGGCAGCGGCCAACGGGGCGGATGCCATTTTCTTCGGCCTGCCCAAGCTCAACGCCCGTCTGCGCGCGGACAACTTTACGGAGGAAGATTTGCCCGCCCTGGTCCGTTACGTGCATGAGCGTGGCATCAAGGCTTATGTCACCCTGAACACCTTGGTCTTTACCCATGAACTGGAGCAGGCAGAGCGCTACCTGATCGAATTGCATCAGACCGGGGTGGATGCCGCCATCGTGCAGGATGTGGGGCTCTGTCATCTGGCCCGCATGGTGGTCCCTGACTTTCCCATCCATGCCTCCACCCAGATGACTCTAACCTCCCCGGAAGGGCTTCAGTTTGCCAAAAAACTCGGCATCACCCGCGCGGTTCTGGCCCGGGAACTGTCCCTGCGCGAGTTGGAAAAATTCCAAAAAGAAGAGGTACTGCCCCTGGAAGTCTTTGTGCACGGTGCCCTCTGTGTCGCCTACTCCGGGCAATGCCTGACCAGTGAAGCCCTCGGCCAACGCAGCGCCAATCGCGGCGAATGCGCCCAGGCCTGTCGTCTGCCCTATCAACTCCTGGTCGATGACGTGTTGAAGGATTTGGGCGATCGACGTTATCTGCTCTCACCCCAGGATCTGGCCGCCATCGAAGAAATTCCGCGCTTGATGGAGCTGGGCATTGAAAGCTTCAAAATCGAAGGCCGCCTGAAAACGCCGGAATACGTCGCCGCCATCTGTCAGGTCTATCGCAAGGGCATCGACGCCGCCTGGGAGCAGTCCAACACTCCGCTCACAGACGCGGATCATTACAAGCTGGAGATGGCATTTTCCCGCGGCCTTTTCTCCGGCTGGATGCACGGGGTCAACCACCAAAAGCTGGTCCATGCCCGCTACGGGAAAAAGCGCGGCGCGTTCGTGGGCTTCATCTCCAAACTGGGACCGGATCATGTGGAGATCGAATCCCTGCACACCCCCGTCAAACCGGGCGACGGCCTGGTCTTCGACACCGGAGGCAACACCGACCAGGAACAAGGGGGACGTCTCTATCAAGTCAACGGAGACAAGCTGCATTTCGAGCGGGGCCGGATCAACACCCGTCTTCTCCAGCCCGGACATCGCGTTTGGAAAACAGACGACCCTCAGCTCAACCGTGAATTAAAAAACAGTTTCAAAACCGATCCCCCTATTCCGACCCAACCTCTGCGTCTTCGCGTGGAAGGCGCGCTTGGTCAACCTCTGACTCTTCAGGCTGGAGCGATCTCCGTTCAATCCAAGCTCCCCTTGGACCGGGCAGACTCACAACCCTTGAACTCGGAACGCCTCCAGGCCCAGCTCAGTCGCCTCGGAGGAACCCCTTATCATCTGGAAACCCTGGACAACCAACTCCCGGACCAACTCATCCTGCCCTTGAGCGAACTCAACCGGATGCGTCGTGAATTGGTGACCCGGCTGGAAGCGGCAACTGAAGTTAGCGTCCCGTTCACCCAAACGATTCCCAGCCAACTGGCCGGGCTGCTCCAGCCACTGCGCCCACCGACACCTGCTCCCCACACCCAGCCCAATCTGATCGTTCTCTGTCGTAGCACGGAGCAACTGGAAGCCGCGCTGCTTGAAGAAATTTCCACCTTGTATGTCGATTTCGAGGACATCCGGCGTTATCGCGAAGCCGTCGAATTGGTGCGGACCGGGCCGGGGCGAAAGATTTTTCTGGCCACACCCCGGATACAAAAAGCGGGCGAGCAGGGATTTTTCAAGCTGATCGAAAATGCCCGGCCCGATGGCGTACTCATCCGTAATCCAGGGGCGCTGGCTTATTTTCAAAATTCGACCCTGGATAAAGTCGGGGATTTTTCCCTGAACATCGCCAATCCACTATCCGCCTCCGTTTTTCATGAGGAAGGATTGGAGAGGCTGACCCTCTCCTACGACTTGAACATCGAGCAAGTCATGGATCTGCTCAAGGCCTGTCCTCCGGCATGGTTCGAACTCACCCTGCACCAGCACATGCCCATGTTTCACATGGAGCACTGCGTCTTTGCCGCTTTTCTTTCGGACGGCACCGATCACACCAACTGCGGACGTCCCTGTGACCGGCATCACATCAAGCTTCGTGACCGGGTTGGCGCGGAACATCCGGTCAAGGCGGATGTCGGTTGTCGCAACACGGTATTTCACCAAAAAGCGCAAAGCGGAGCGGAATATCTGGAACAACTCCGGAAACTGGGCTTGACGCATTTCCGCATCGAATTGTTAGACGAAAATCGGGAACGAAGCCGTCACATCCTGCAAAGTTATCGGGCCTTGCTCGAAGGAAGAATGGAACCGCGTGAGTTGGTGCAAAGTCTGAAAATCCACGGGCAGTTGGGTGTGACAAGTGGAACCCTCACGGTGTTGACTTAAACACGAGACTGGAGTTCTGCCAGTGAAGAGTGGCCTACAGCCAAGCCCCGCAGCCTCTGGAAACTCGCAACCCGCAACTCACAACTTCCCCTCCGCTTGGCTTTGGGGTTGAATTTTCGAACTCATGGGCTTAAGTAGCGCATGATTGTTTCCATCCTCTTCATTGCACTGGCCTTGGTCATCCTGACTTATGGAGCCAACTGGCTGGTTCAAGGCAGCTCCAGTCTGGCCCTGCGCTGCGGCTTGACTCCTTTGGCGGTGGGCTTGACCGTCGTCGCTTTTGGCACAAGTGCCCCCGAGCTGGTGGTGAGCCTGAAGGCTGTTCTCTCTGGTCAGGATGACTTGGCGGTGGGAAATGTGATCGGCTCCAATATTTTCAACATTGCCGTCATCCTCGGCGTGACCGCCTTGATCTGCCCCATGCGGGTCGAGCCTCAGGTGATCAAAATTGATGCCCCCATCATGATTGCCTTCTCGCTCCTGGGTGCGTTTTTTCTGTTGGATTTACAAATCAGCAGAATGGAAGCCGTGTTGTTTTTGGCCTTCTTGGTTGCTTACATCGTCTTTTCTTATTGGCTGGCCCGGAAAACGCACAATTCAAAGTTAGAGTCGGAATTTGCGGAAAGTATGCCCAAAGAGCCCGGCAGTGTGCCCTTCAACATCCTTGCTATCCTGGGAGGTCTGCTCTTGCTCGTCATTGGAGGCCGCCTTCTGGTGGACAACGCCGTAAGTCTGGCCCGTATCATGGGTCTGAGTGAAGCCATCATCGGGCTGACCATCGTGGCGGCAGGAACCAGCATGCCCGAATTGGCCACCTCGGTCGTCGCCGCCTGGAAAAAAGAACCGGAAATCGCCATCGGCAACATCGTCGGCTCCAACATCTTTAACGTCCTGTGCATTCTTGGAGTATGTGCCGCGATCCATCCCATTGAATCCCCTGGTTTACGTCTGACGGACTTGATGGTGATGCTGGCTTTCTCACTGGTCCTGCTTCCCCTCCTGGCCACCGGATTCACACTGAAGCGCTGGGAAGGCTCTCTCTTGTTGGGTGGCTACGGAATTTATCTATTCTGCATGTGGCCGAAGTGATCGCAGAAAGTTAAAGCGGAAAAGCTGCAACGAGAGATTGAATTACTCTCCCAAAAAAACCTTCCAGCCCTTCAAGTCTTAGCAATCCAAAAAAACAAAGCTTACTGCAAGGCAGCTTCCAGATCACTCAAGGCTTGGGGACTCAGGGCGATGAGGAGCACGGGTGGCATGTTGGGGATGGGGTTGCCATCCATATCCACCACCTGACCCACCGTTACGGTGACTCCTTCCAAACTTCCGGTCGTCGCAAGGATCTCATCCAAAAGTGCCTGCAACTCCTGCCGTGCCTCTTCGCTTAAGGCGTCCTTGAGCGACTGCGGTGCGTTGTCCAGGGTGCCGGAGGAAAGATCTCCCATGTCAAAGACTTCACCGGGGGTGACCATGTTGCCGCCTTCCGCAATCTCCTGGAACTGCTCGGCACTCAGACCCAGGGCAGCCAGCAGATCCTTTTGGGCGTCATCTCCCAGGGCTTGCTTGAGCAGATTGACGATGACAGGGTCCGTGATGTTTTGGGTGTTACCAAAGTTATCCAGTCCGACAAAGCCGTCATCCTTACCGACAAATTCTCCATCCTCTTCTCCGCCGAAGGCGGTTTGAAGAATCCCCCCACCCTGCAAGCCTCCGTCTCCCTCGTTCTGGCCTTGATTATTGTCAGGGGGAGGGGTGTTGCCTTGGGGATTGTTGTTCAGGTTATCGAGCGTCGTCGTTCCCCCGGGAGGCGTGTTGTTTCCAAACGAAACCAGAAGATTGCCCGTCGCAGGCAGAGGATCAAAACGACTCAGGGTCAGGGTTTGATCGACAACCAAACCACCCAGATCACTCAGAGTCAGGCTGCCCACCTCAATCACGAAACGTCCACCCGGCAACAGGGCGGCGGCTCCCGCTACGGAGGAGTTGATGAAGTTTTGATCGGTGGAGAGGAAGATGTCGCCAAAGGCGGTAATCACACTGTCGAGAATGAGATCGCCACCCAGGGTGCCCAGCGTGACGGAGCCCGAACTGGAGGTGACCGGACCGCTAATGGTGAATCCGGGGTCCTCAAAAACATTGATGTCCGCCAGAGCCGAGACATTACCCAGAGCGGTGATTTTATTCCCCGCGTTGTTGAGCAGAATTTGCCCCCCGAAACTGTTGGCTTGAAGCAGGGTGTTGACCGTGATGGGACCCGTTTGGGTGATATTTCCATTGGCCGTCAAGTCAAGGGTGTTGACCGTGGCGGAACCCAGATTGATATCCGCAAAGCTGCGGATGCTGGCGCTGTCCGCCACCACAAACAAATCCCCGAAACTGTTGGCCGCGTCATTCAGCACGACGCTGCCGCCGGGGGCATTGATGGTGAAAGAGCCGGTGATATTGATGCCATTGGTCTGGGTCAGCCCGCCCGCGGTGATACTGAAGTTCCCGTCAAAGCTGAACATATTGAAGTCAAAGACACCCGCAGTGTTGATGTCCAAGGCCGGGGCATTGTAGGTGGCCAGGGGCACCACATTATCGTCAGGAGTCAGGAAGATGGTGCCGAAAGCTCCCAAAGTCAACGAGTTGGTGACCACCAAGGGTCCAGCATCCGTCAAATCTCCGCTGATGGAATTCAGGTCGGCATCGTTGGCATTGAGACCTGTGATTTCAAAACTGCCGGTGTTGTAGAACACTACATCGTCCATACTGGAGAAGCGGACACTGCCGATGTTGTGATCAGAAGCTCCCAAGTCTATCAAGCCCGTGGCAGTGATGTCTGCGGTGAATGCCGTGACCGTGCCATTTTCCGTAATGCTTCCACTGCTGTTCACCACAATGTCGGAGGCGTGGAAGCCGTTACCGAAATAAACATCTCCCGCATTGTCAATCTGGAGCAGCTCCAGAGGAGTTTCCGCACCGGTCTCCCCATTAAAGGAAACCGCTCCCGTTCCGGCGTTGATGATGAGTTGACGATTTCCGTCCAAATTTCCGAGGAACTGAACATCTTGATTTCCCGTTCCGAAGCTGGCATTGCCGACCAACAAAACATTCCCGTCAAAGGTCACGCTACCACCCGAGGCGGCATGTTGTCCGGCCAGTTCAATCAGACCTTCAACACCCACACCCATAGCCATGCCGAACATGGTAAACTCTTCTCCACCACCTTCTCCCTCACCCTCAACCATATTAAATCCGACATAAAGTCCTCCCGCCAAACTTTCGGTATTTCCGACCAGTTTGATTTTTGGATCAAGGACTTCCGGCAGCAGATTACCATAAATTTCAATGCCGGACTGGGCTTGTAACTGAACATTCGCAGCGTCCGAACTCACATAAACCGCATAACCCTCAGCAAACCCGTAGTCTCCAGTGCCACCCAAATTGGTGAAGCTGGAGCCGCTTAGGGTGATGTAGCCGCTGGAAATCACTTTGCCGTTAGAGGTGATAAGCACACCACCCAAACCATCAGCGTCCGTGTCAGCCGTGAAATTGATGTCATAGAAATCTTCCGAGTCCGTCTCCACCGTATTGTCTATGATGATGTCGCGCTGGGCAAAGAACGAGATGTTGGAGGCCTCGAAGACTGCATCCGAAATGATGATGTCCTCCGAACCCAGCCCAGTCAGGTTGATTTCGGTGCCCGTGCCCGCTCTGATGGTGGCGGCGAAGACACTGGCTCCGTTATTGTTGATGATCCCATCCGTTCCTTCCCCTGCTTCAATCACAGCTCCGTCCAAAATGCTGAGTCCACTTTCAGAGGATAGATTGATGATGGCCACGCTGGAATTGATCGCCGAGACGCTGCCGTCAACCAGCAACTCCCCGCCTCCGATTTGTAGGAAATCAATATTTCCGGTGGAGGTCTCATTCGTGAGATTCGTGATGGTTGAGGTGTTGAAAGAATTGTTCGTGATCAGAATATCACCCGTCAACGTGTTCGAAGCGGAAATGTTCTGGGCGGAGATCAGAACGGGCATTTCAAAAGCTCCGATGCCATAGGTCGCATTCAAGTGAACGCTGGGAGCGAACAAACTTACGTTAACCCCGTTGTCATGAGTGATGGCTCCCAAACCCGCCGTGAGGGTGATGGAATTGGAGGCCTGCAACTCGTAGAAAGGGTCCAGGATAAAGTCTCCAACTTCCCGCGTCAGATTCAGATCCGAAAAAACACCCAAAGTCCCGAAAGTTCCACCGCTGCGAATGAAGTCCTTGGTGGTGGTCAAACTGCCAAAACCGTTCACGTCCCCACCCGTCTGCTCAAAGGTGCCAATGGAAAAGGAAATGCTGTTGATTTCCATCGTGCCGTTCTCCACCAAAATTCTGCCCCCACCCGAAAGCGTGGAGGTGGAGCCAAAGTTGATGTTTCCCATGGCATCATAAAAAACAATTTCCCCGGCGGCATCCACCAACACATCGCCATCATTGCTCAGGTTACCCATCCCAATGCTACCACTGTTCACATTCAGATTGGCTCCGGCGTTGTTGATGAAACTGATCTCACTGCTGATGCCCAAGCCACCACCCAAATTTTTGTCAAAGATGCCGTTGTTCCTGAACGTGCCGCCCGTGCTTTGGATTTGATATTCGTAATCAATGTCCATTTCCCCGTTGTTCACGATCTCGGCCGCATTATTCAAAATCAAGAAGTAAGAGGGTGAAGTGAAATCTCCCATCGGGCGGTCAAAACCCAGCCACTGACCATAACCATCCATGGCAAGCTCCAAAATGGTGTTGTCCAAGGTTTTTTGATTTCCCGTGCTGAATTCAAAGGAGTCAGAAATGGCCAAGGTGCCGCCTTGCAGATGGATGGTGCCGCCCTCCCAAGCAAAGAAGCTGACGCCAAAACCCTGCCCTGTGGAGTTGACCGCACCATCCACCAGGCGGAAGTTGGTAAAGGAAACCGAAGCGTCATTAATGGTCAGCGTTTCCGTCGCATTCGAGAAACGATACTCCCCGCTACCATTATAAGTTCCTCCCATCTCCAGGAAAACAGGCCCCGCCCACTCCAAAACACCAGGCGCGTAGGGAGCGTCCAGGTTTTGATTCATCACGTCGATGACCCCGTAGTTGGTAAAGGTGCCACCGATTTGGAAGGTGCCATCATCCACATTGAGCGTCCCGTGATTGGTCACGTTAATGCCGGAATCAAAGATGGTCGGGGTGCTGCCGTCCCCGCTGAAGATGTTCAGGGTGCCCCAGATATTGACCGCGTTGAGGCCGGAGCCGTTGGCCAGACCCGTGTCGGCCAACCAATTGAAGACAGCATTTTCCGCAATGTCGATGACGCCATTATTCAGCGTGATCGACCCGTTTAAAACGTCCGCCTGCGAATCCGCCAACATTTGAAGATTCCCGGTCAGAGTTTTACTGCCAAGTCCACTTTCCAACTGAAGCTGTTCGAAGACTTGGGTCGTTCCAACCCCCAGAGTCCCGTCTTTCCAAAAAGATTAATCACCTGAAGCCGATCCGTGGAAGCAGCGAAGATGTTCCCAGACGTCACGAAGGGCGAAGGCTCCCCGCCATCATCAAATCCAAGATTCAAAGTCTCGACCTGAAGGGTTTGGGCCGCGGCCGCCCCCATGGAAACCGAGCCCTCCAGCACACTCAATACATTTTCAACCCTTCCGAAATTGCCGGAAATAGTCAGGGAATTGCCTCCCTGAATATCAAGCGGCTGGGCGGAAAAAAAATTGCGGGTCATGGCCGCTACATCAATTTCAATCGGTGGAATCTCAAATTCATCCCCGATGATCACATCTGTCGTATCAAGGGGAACCTCTCCCAGACTCCAGTTATTGATGTCACTCCAAAGCCCGTTTTCCGCTGCATCGGTCCAACGATTGACGGTTTCTCCCCCGATCAAAACCGCGAAGCCCCGACCCGTGAGAACCGAGCCATTATTGGTCACATCGCCAAAGATGGCAAAATCCCCCCCTCCATTCGCTGTTCCCCTGAGTGGAAATCACAGCCCCGGACTCCACCACCACGACCCCGTCCTGCGACTCAATGACCAGATTGGCTCCATCAATCAGGCTACCCCGGTTTGAATCGTCGCCGTGCTGAGTATGTTCACATCCGTTCGAACCAAGCCCTCCGAATCATAACTCCTGGCTTCGATGTTCAACTCCCCGCCCAGCGTACTGATGGTTCCTTCCACATTAATGTTGCCACTAAAAACCAAATTGAACTCACCGCCATTGGTCGAAACATTCTGCAAACTCAAGTCGCCAAAGTTTCCACCTTCAATATAAACATCCCCCACACTGATCACGTTCAGGGTGGAAAATGAGTTATCCAAACTGTTCAGTTCAATGCTTCCGTTGACATTCAAAGTCAGAGCCTGCTCCACGTAAAGGCTGTCCATGTAACCACCTCCCTGCGTCAGGTCCCCGTTCACGATCAAGGTCAGACCTCCCACCGTGATATTTACATTCTCCAAATACAAATCCTGGTCGTTTTTGAAATCACCAGAGCCTGCGTCCTGAATACTTAAATTCTCAACCTTATGGTCTCCCCACCCATCAAAATCTGACCCGAACCCAGTGAAATCTCCAAACTCTGAACGCTCAAATCATAAAAAATTCCCATCGTGGCATCGTCCAAAGCACCCGAACTGGTCTTCACCTTGAGCCGACTGACCTTCATGGGATCCAAGGTGACGTCGCCCTCCAGTTTCACCCGACCTCCCGTCACGTTCGACACCGTGATCTGACCCGCCGTGATCGTGTCCAATTCCGCCTGACTCAAAGCTGCCCCAGGCCCGGTCGATCCCAACAGAAAGTCCACGATGCTGACCAAGGCCACTTGGAAGTCCACTAGCCCCACGCCCGCATTGATCATGGCACTGGGATCGATTTGGAATCCGGAGGCATTAAAGATCATGTTGCCCCCATTCGAGTTCAAGGAGGCCCCATCACTCAAAATCAAATCACCAGAAAAATTCGTATCCACATCCGCATAAAACATCAGATTCAACGCACCCAGCGTTGAGCTGATGGAGACTCCTGTATTCAGGCTGACGCTTCCCTCCGCCTCCAAGGTCAGAGTGCGCGGACTGGAGCCAGTGTAGATCACGTCGTTGTCAAACATGATGTTGCCCGCACCCATCCCTCCCGAGCTGGTTTTGATCAGAACATCAGACAACATCAACTGCGACTCCAAATCCGCTGTGGTAATGATGCCCGACGTCAGCGATGTGGTGGATTGGAACACATCAGGAAAACCCGTGTCATCCAGATCGATGTCCGTGGTGCCCGCGTCTTGGATCGTGATGTCGGTCGGATCAAGCAAGAGTTGCCCCACGCTGCCATCCGCGGCCCGCAAATCCGCCGAACCCGCAAAAATCAGCCCGTTCCTACCCGAAACTTCAGCAAATCCTCCCGCACCGCCGCTGCTGCCCCCACGGGCCTCGATCCCCCCATAAAATTGAGTCCAATCTTCCGCCCACAAAATCACCCGCCCCCCATCCCCCTGCTCCCCGGCGTTGGCTTGAATCCGGGCCCCTGACGACACAAAAAGTTTTTCCGCATTTTGCACCGCGTCCATTCCCACCCTGATAATCTCCCCCCACCAAAATCGTGCCCCCACCCGTCGCCCCGTTGGCTTCTAACAAAGCGTCCGATTCCAATTTGATTTGCTGACCTGTCACCTGGATTTTTCCGCCCTGCTTCTCCCCTTGGGCCGAGGCGTCCAGGGTGCCCCCGACTGTGACCGTACCGGGTTGCCCCACGCGAATTCCACCTGCCAACTCAATCTCACCGCCACGACCATCCGTGTTGATGGCCTGCACGGTTCCTGTTTGGCTGAGGTTCCCTCCGGAAGCCTTGAGCATGACCCGGCCATTGATCATCTCCGAACCCGTGGCACGGATGGTGCCAGCGTTCTTAATGGCCAGCGCGTAGATGTTTCCTCCCGCCGCCTTCAGTTCCGCCGCCGCCGCCTCAATCAGGCCCGTATTCTCGACCGTCCCACCCGCTGGTAATCCAGGTTGCACAAAAAGTTTTTCCGTCCCCTCCGTCAACAAGACTTCCGTGCCGCCCGCCAAACCCACCACGCCCTCCGGTGCCTGAATGCTGCCTGCATTGCGAACCTCACTGGCAATCAAAAAAACGTTGCCACCCGTGGCGGAGATGGAACCCAGGTTGGTCACTGCGGCGGTGGATGTGCCGCTGAACTGAAGATTTCCTCCACTCAGAAAGTCCTGATTGGCCACGTCCTGGGTGCTGGCGATAAATCCCGCCGTGTTGATGACCCCCGTGCTGCCCACCACGATGCCGTTGGGGTTGATCAAAAAAACCTGCCCATTGGACTGCAAGGTGCCGTAGATCGAGCTTAGGTTATCGCCCATCACGCGGTTGAGCACGGCAGAGGAGGCGGAAGGTTGGATAAACTTGGTCAACTCCCCGCTGGCGATGGAAAAGTCCTGCCAATTGATGATGGCTTTATCCGTGGATTGAGTGGCAGTGAGTGTTGAGCCCGCCCGTTCGATATCCACCGAACCCGCCACGACCTGCTCCCCGCTGGGATTGGCCATGAGGAAGCTGGGCAGGAGTTGGAAGCCCAGAATTAGGCAGGCCAGAGGCAGCCTCAACCCAAACTTGAGCCATAAACGGTGATTTTTTTCACAAGTCTCTCGGTTGCTCGATTGAACTGGCTGATAGAGATGACCCCATCTCTACTCAATTGGTCTGAGCCACGGACTTCTTGGCGGCATCACTCTTAACGGAAACTTTGCCTTCCTTGACCGCCACCGCTGACTTGCCATCTTTGACCGTCACGGCGTAAAAGGTGCCACGGGCGGCGGCCACCCCTTGAGGAGTCTGGATGCGGAAGTCAGTTGTCTTGGGATCGTTTTTCTTGATCAAGGCGGACATGGTGCCGTTGTTCAACTCAATCAAAGCATTTCGCTTGGTCACCTGATCTCCCTGTTTGGCATATTCCAGAGACTTGATGGTGATTTCCGTGTTCTCTTGGAGACGGATGGCCGCTTCGGGCACTGTCAGCAGCGTCGCCACGCCATTTGCCCCCGTGCGAATCCGCGAACCCACCGGGATGGCCGTGTTCGGAGTCAGAGGCTTGAAGGTCGTTTCCCCAGGCAAGGCCAAAAGCACAGTGCCGGTAATTCCCTTGGCCTGGCCCTGCACGGTCTGGGCTTGGGCTCCGTCCAACAGCAGCAGCCCCGTCAAAACACAAAGCAGGAGAATAAGTCGTTGATGAATTTTCATAACAAATCTTATTCCAATCCGACCCCAAACCGCAAGCCCAATCAGCGCAGAGGCAGCTTTCCACATGCCTGCGTAATCCGCTTGCTTTCATCCTCTTAGCAAATTATTCTAATACGCCGATTGTTACAAATTCATGAACTATCCATTCCTCGACTTTCTCATGTGGTTTCAAGGCGCCAAACGAACCGGACGCTTCTATCTGCAAACCCCGGACGATGCCGCCGACCTCTATCTTCTGGATGGTTGTATCATTCACGCCCAAGCTGGCCTGGAAATCGGACTGGAACCTTTCCTCAAAATTCTCCACGACTGGGAAGAGCCCAAAATCGTCGCTTGGGAGGTGAACCGCATGCCGGAGTATCAAACTCTCTGGCTCGACGCCGCTTCCACCACTGTCCTCCTCTCCCGCTACGCCCACGTCCCCCCCGCTGGTAAAAACGGCACCGCCTACCGGGATCGCCCCCTGGCCGATGAAGCCTCTGCCGAGGGCCTCTTCACCTTCACCTTCCACGTGGAAGCGAAACCGCCGGCACCTTTTCCAAGGATTTTGACCTCGACCACTTCCACATCGGACGGGACGACCGCAACGAGCTGGTGATCAACGACCCCTCCCTCTCCCGTCAACACGCCTTCGTCACCCGCAAGGGTAAAAAACTTTTCGTGCATGACCTCAACTCTTCCAACGGCACCACCCTGGACGGCAACCCCATCATTTTCGCCCAG
>JAAUTS010000076.1 GCA_012031345.1 Blastochloris sp.
TCCGGAGAAAAACATCGTGATCCGGTTTTTGAAGAAGTTTTTACCTGTTACGCCGAGTCTGCAGGGGCAACGGTTTTTCGTGCGGGAAATGGCAAGCTTCTGGCCACGCCGCTTTTTGTGGCACTGATTTTTATCGAGCTCTCCGACATTGTCTTTGCGGTGGATTCCGTGCCGGCGATTTTTGCGCTGACGCGGGAGCCGTTGATTGTTTTCACCTCAAACATCTTTGCCATTTTGGGGTTGCGGGCGATGTATTTTCTGCTGGCGGGAGTGGTGCACAAGTTTCGTTTTCTTAAATATGGATTGGGCGTGGTGCTGGTCTTTGTCGGCTTGAAGATGGTGTGGCTGAATGAATACTTTGGCGGGAAGTTTCCGATTGAGTGGTCGTTGGGGATCATCACCTTGGTGATAGGTGCCTCGATCGTGCTTTCCCTGGTGATTCCGGCCGGTGAAGAAGCGGAGAGTTAGGGTGGAAGCGGCGGGGGAGGCAGGGCCAGGATTACAATACGGTAAGGTGGGGGTGAAACGCTTGACAATGCCTGATGGCTCAATCATTTTCCTTCAACCCAAACTATGATTTCAGTCAACGAGTTACATAAGAGCTATTCCGGGTATCAGGCGGTGCGGGGCATTTCCTTTCACGTGGACCGAGGGGAAATTGTGGGTTTTTTGGGGCCCAATGGGGCGGGAAAAAGCACCACCATGCGGATCCTGGCGGGTTACCTGCCGGCGAGTTCCGGCAAGGTGGAGATTGCCGGGCATGACTTGGTGGCAGAGTCTCTGGAGTTGCGAAAAAAATCGGTTACATGCCGGAGAACGTCCCGCTTTACCCGGACATGCGGGTGCAGGAATTTTTGGCATATCGGGCGGCTTTGAAGGGGGTGCGGGGACGGGCGACGCGGAAGAGAGTTTCTGAGGTGATGCAAAAGTGCGGGGTGCAGGATGTTTCCCGCAAATTGATTGCCAATCTTTCGAGGGGATATCGGCAGCGGGTGGGTTTGGCGGATGCCCTGGTGCATGATCCGCAATTGTTGATTTTGGATGAGCCCACGGCGGGTTTGGATCCGAACCAGATTCGTTCTGTGCGTGACTTGATCAAGGAACTGGGGCGCGAGCATACCATCTTGCTTTCCACTCACATTTTGCCGGAGGTGGAGATGGTTTGCAGCCGGGCGGTCATCATCAACCGGGGCAAGATTGAAGCTTCCGACACTCTGGAAAATCTGACCCGTTTGGTAAAAAGCGGAGCGGTCTTTTTGGATATTCAGGTCAAGGAGCCGGAGCAGGTGGTGGAAAAAATCAAAGCCATTCCTGAGATCTCCAGCGTGGCGATCAAGCGGCAGGAGGAGGGTTGGCTGGCACTGGAATGTTCGCCCAAGCCTGGTGCGGGCATCCGTGAACAGTTGGATCAGTTGATCAAGAAGGAGAACTGGCCCCTGCGCGAGTTTCGCACGGGCAAGGCCTCGCTGGAGGATGTGTTTGTGGAGTTGACCCAGGATTGATCGGATTCGGAGTCCAAGGAACCATTGATATATGACACGTGCATTTGGAGTTTTGTTAAGGCGGGAGTTGGGAGCGATTTTATTTTCACCGATCGCTTACGTCACCTTTGTGCTGCTTTATCTGGTGAATGGCTTTTCCTTTCAGTTCGTTCTGGAGGTGGTGAGTCAGAATGGTTCCATGCAGAATTTCACCATCATGCAGTTTTTCTTTGGAACCTTTTTCTATTGGATTGTGGTGTTGGTCTCGATTCCGATTTTGACCATGCGCCTTTTTTCCGAGGAGTATCGGGCGGGGACGATTGAGCTGCTGCTGACGGCTCCGGTGACGGATTGGGATGTGGTCTTGTCCAAGTTTTTTTCCCAAGTTTTGTTTTATCTCGGGCTCTGGCTGCCCACGCTGCTTTATCTGGCCATCTTCCAGTGGTTGACCAAAAACCAGATCCCGGTCAACTGGGGCCCTCTGCTTCTGACCTATGCCATGGTGTTGTTGGTCGGCATGTTTTATCTTTCGATCGGCGTGTTCACCTCGGCCCTGACCAAGAACCAGGTCATTGCCGCCTTCTCTTCCTTTGCCATCATTGTCCTGATTTTTTTCTCCGGGTTTCTGAACATCGGCAGCACGGATTCGGCCTTTCAGGAATTTATCCGTTATATCGGGGCACTGGAGCACATGCAGACTTTTGCCCGGGGCATCTTTGACACGCGTCCGGTGGTTTTTTATCTCTCCTTCACCGCACTATTCCTGATTCTCACGCAACAGGTCATGACCATGCGTCGCTTGAAATCCTGAACTTTTGAGACGGAAGAAAGGCCTTTTCCCATGACATCCAAAACATCCCCCCGCTGGCAACTGCGTCTGAATCAATTGATCGGCCTGGTCCTGCTTTTTTTCATTTTCGGCGCGGTGAACTTCATCGGCTTCAAGCATTTTTATCGCAAGAATGTTTCCCTTGTCACCTACACGCAGATCGGGGTGCAGACGGAAAAAATCCTGCAGGGTCTGCCCGGCAAAGTGTTGTTGATTGATTTTGCCAGCCCACAGCCGGAGAGCCCGGATCAGTTGATCTTGCGGGATGTGCAGACGCTGTTGGACGAATACAAATACAAGAGCAAGGGCAAGGTGGAGTTGAAGCGGATCAACCCCTTCATCGATTTCGAGGAGGCCAAGCGTTACGCCGATCAATACAAAGTGAGTGACAAGGAGAACGTCATCATTATCGACTACAACGGCCAGAAAAAAATCGTTTCCTACCTGGATTTGGCGGACATCGACGCCTCTCTCATGCGGATGGGAATGCCGCCCACGGTCAAGGCTTTCAAGGCGGAGCAGGTGTTGACTTCGGCCATCCAGGCTTTGGTGGAGGGGAAGAAGTCCAAGGTTTATTTCCTGACCGGGCACGGGGAGTATGACATCATGGCGGATCCGCAGCGTCGTGACGGATACTCGCTGTTGGCGGATTATATCCAGCGCCAAAATGTGGAGGTTGCGCCTTTGAACCTGGTTTCCGATGGAGGATTCCCGGCAGATATGGATCTATTGGTCATTGCGGGACCGAACGCGCCGCTGGCGCCCGTGGAGATCGAGTTGTTGAAGCAATATCTGGCCCGCACGGACAAGCCAGCCCGTTTGATGTTGATGCTGGATCCGAAGACGCAAAGCGGACTGGAGGACTTGCTCAAGCCTTATGGAGTGGTTTTGAAAATGATCTGGCTTTGGCCAAGGCTTCGATTCTGGGCCAGGTGCGTTTGTTTGGGGAGCTGATCACGGAAAACATGGCGGATCATCCCATCACGGAATGGATCAAGAAAAGCTCGCTTCAGATCAATCTGCGGGGGACGCGTTCGCTCAGTTTGACCGAATCAAATCAGGTGGTTCCGCTGGTGGTGGGCCCGCCTTCCTACTGGGGGGAGAAGGACCTGAGCGGGAAATCACCGGAGTTTGACGAGGGCAAGGACCGCGTGGGTCCGCTGGTGGTGGCCGCGGCCATTGATACCGGATCGGTGGCGGATGGCGGAGTCAAGTTGAAGGGGGTTCGCATCGTGGCTGTGGGCGGAGGCAGTTTTTTGATCAATCAAATGTTGGATAACGTCGGCTTGGATTTCTTTTTGAACTCGATGAACTGGATGTTGGAGCGGGAAGACTCGATTGGGATCGCTCCGAAGGTGCCGCAGGAATTTCGGGTGGCGCTGGAGGACAAGCAGCTTTCGATGAGTTATCTGTTGATTCTGGGCATACCGGTTCTGGGGGCCTTGGTGGGCTTGATGGTCTGGATACGCCGACGCAAGTGAAGTTCCCCTGGCGGGATTTTGCTCCTCTAAATCATGAGTACACGCACAACACTCTTTCTGGCTTTGCTCACGCTGGGCTTGGTTCTTTATTTGGTTCTGACGGGCTGGGAAAGTCCCGGCACGGTGGAGAAGGAGCGGCAGGCGGAAAAATTGATGGTGATCGAGGCGGAGAAAGTGGTCCGTCTGGAACTGGTGACAGAGGAGGGATCGGCAGTGTTGAACAAGAACGCCGAGGGCGGCTGGCAGATGGAATCGCCCCTGCCTTATCCGGCGGATGAAGCCGAGGTGGGTTCGCTGTTGTCTGAGTTGGAATTTGCCCGACGGGTCAACACCCTGAACATGAAAGAGATGGCGGATGCGGATCAGGCACTGGAACAGTTTGGTCTGAAAAAAGGCCGTTTCAAGATCACGGTCCGGGGCGAAAAGAAAAATTACATTTTAACTTTGGGTAATGAAACCGCCCGGCCTGGGTTGATTTATGCGCTGCTGGAAGATGGTAAGAGGCAGGATGTGCTGGTGATTGACAAGGCCTTGGAGACCTTGCTGGACAAACCCTTGAACGCGTGGCGCACCCGCTCGTTGTTTTCTTTTCAAACGGCGGACGTGACCGCGATTCAGTTGCGCAAGGACGGGGCGGAGGCGGAGATTGTGAAAGAGGGAATGTTATGGAAGGTGTTAAAACCCATCACGACCATGGCGGATGAGAATGAGGTGGCCAGCTATCTGGCCAACCTGGCCGGGGCCACCTTGACCGAGTTTGTTTCGGATAATGCCGCAGATGTGGCTTCCTATGGATTAAGTTCACCTGCGCTGGCCTTGGATTTGCGCATGGGGGAGAAGACAGAGGGGATCCGTCTGGGTTCTGCTGTGGCGGGTGAGCCGGGTCAATTTTATGCACAACTCACGAGCCGTGCTCCGGTGTTTAAAATCAGCGGGGAACTGGTGGAAGCCCTGAATCAAACCATGGAGAAGCTGCGGGATAGGCGCTTGGTGGTGTTGCCCCAGGGTCATGAGTTGGAAAGTTTATCCATCGAGAAGGATGGCTTCAAACTCGGGGTGCTCAGGAATACGGGTTTCACGGATATTTTGAAGTGGGTGCTGGATCGGGAGGACCGACGCCTGGCGGATTCACAAAAAGTGGAAGCTGTCTTGACCGCGTTGAAAGCAGCTCGGGCGACGAGTTTTCTCCCCTTGACGGAGGAGCAGATCAAAAAGTCGGGTCTGGTCAAGCCGGCCATGAAAGTAGTGTTGGGTTTAAAAAATGAGCAAGGTCAGACCGAAATGAAGACGCTGCTTTTTTCGCAGAGCAAAAAAGGAGAGTTGACGGTGCAAAGTGATTTCAGAGCCAATTTGGTGATGATTCCCGAGACTTCGTTGCCTGTGATGCCTCGGGCGGAGCATGAGTGGTTTGGTCGTTACATCAAGCTGGCGAACCCGGACGCTGTGACCACATTGCAGTGGGAGACAGGGAACCAGGTCAGCACCCTGAGCAAGGATGCCACGGGGGCCTGGCCCAAGCAGTGGAACGGAAAAGACATCGACCGGGATATCCTGAATCAGCAGTTGAATTTGTTGGCGCAACTACCGGCGCGCAACTGGACACCGCTGGTTGAAAAAAGCGAGAGTCCGGTGTTTATGCGCCTGCGGGTGAAAAGCGGGGACAAGACGCAGATGTTGGAAGTGGGGCGGGAAGTGGAAAATCAAGGGCGCTTGGCCCGTTGGAACGGAGAACCGTATTTCTTTGAAATGCGCAATCAGGATCACTTGTTTTTGGCACTGCTGCCTCTGAAAAAGTAGGGGAAACGGTCCCGGAGAGAGGCTCTCCAGCGGACTCCCCAACGGGAACGGTTCCGTCCGCTGCGCCCGTCGCGCCAGGGGTGCGGTGAGGATTCTTTGCCCCAGGGTAAGGTCTTCTCGTGACCACGGGGTTATCCTTTGCTAGATTACAGCCACGTGTCTGATTCCGATTTATTCCAAAACAGCAAAAAACGTCTCCGTCCCAAGGCGTATTCGGTGGCGGTTTATGTGGTGGGCTTGTTCATCATTCTGGAAGTGGGCTTGTTAGGATTTATTTTTGGTTCCGGCACAGCGTGGTGGAAACCCAGGCGCCGGAACTCCCCAATTCGGCGCTGCTGGTGGATGCCGGGATTTCCAATGCGGAGGAGCAGGTGCCTTATCTGCCCGCGCCGGAAATTCAGGGACGCATCCCCCTGGGTGCCGTGACGGAGATGACGGCCAAGATCATCCGCTTGAATGAGGACGCGCAGAAGTTCCGGCGTTCCGGTGACTTTATCCTGGCGGAAACGGCCTTGAATGAAGCCTTGAAGCTGGACGGGAATCATCCGACCACCCTCACGAATCTGGCCATGTTGGAGGAGGCCCGGGGCAACAGCGGCAAGGCTTTGGCTTTGTGGAGAAGCATTCTGGGATTAAAATCCACGCCGGAAGGCACTCTGCAATTGGCGCAGAAACGGGCGCAGTTGATCGAGGAGCGGGTGCGACTGGAGGAGGAGGCGCGCCTGCGTGAGCAACAGTTGCTCAACTTGAGAAGACAGATCCAACTGGCGGAGGTCATCACCACGCCGGACCCTTTGCCAAAAGGGGCGGTTGAATTTCAGAAGGATTTTGTGCTCAAGTTAAACGGGCTGCGCGCGCCGTTGGATTCCTCCAAGTTGCGTATCCAATTGTTTTTTTATGACATGATCGAGGAAAAACGTCTGGCACCTTCCAACAAAATCGAGGCCCGTTTTTTGAGCGGATCACCGGACTGGTCCAGGGATGCAACGGAAGTGTTGCGGGCCCGTTACTTGCCCTCAGCGGACAAGCAGGAAAAGGAGTCGCGCCGTTATTATGGTTACGTGCTCCGGGTGTTTTATGACAATCAGTTGCAGGAGGAACAAGCTTCACCCATGAGTCTGTTGCGATTGTTTCCCCAGAACAAATAAGCCGGGGAATGAATCCTATCCGAGCAAAAGCCAAGCTTGAAGAAAGGCACTGGTTTCCCGGCAAAGACGTGGCAGTGTTGAATGATTGGGGAGGGAGGGAAATGGTCAGTGATTTCCCCCCGGAGCTGACGGGGCTCGAACCCGCAACCCCCGCCGTGACAGGGCGGTGCTCTAACCAATTGAGCTACAGCTCCAAAATAGGAAGTGAAAATGTAGTGGGTTCATGAAGACTCGGCAAGTGTTTTATCAGTGTCAGCGTTGCGGCCATTGCTGTCGCTGGCCGGGTTTTGTCCGCCTGACCAGCCAGGACGTTTTGCGTCTGTCTTCCCATCTGGCACTCAGTGAGGAGGCCTTTGTTCAAAACCACACCCATCTGAATCCGGATCGATCCGGCCTGGTTTTGAACACGAAGGAAAACGGGGAGTGCTGTTTTTTGGAGGGGGTGAATCATTGTCAGGTGCAGGCGGTCAAACCTTTCCAATGTGGAGGATTTCCCAACACTTGGAATTTCCCCGGTTGGCGCGAGGTTTGTGAGGCGGTGGAAGTGGAAACTTGGGAGGAAGGAGTCGTATGATCCGTGATTTTGATTGTCTCATTTTGGGCAGCGGCATCGCCGGGCTCAGTCTGGCTCTCAAGATGGCGGAGCGGGGATCGGTTTGTGTCTTGACCAAAAAAACCGTGCCGTCCAACACGAACTATGCGCAGGGAGGCATCGCGTGTGTCACGTCGAAGGAGGACAGCTTCCAGCTTCATGTTGAGGACACCCTGGATGCCGGGGCGGGACTCTGTGATGAAGCGGTGGTGCGGCAGGTGGTGGCGGAGGGGCCGGAGCGGGTGGAGGAATTGATCCAGCGCGGGGTGCGTTTTTCCCAGCGTGAGCAGGGGTCGGCGGGAGAGTATGACTTGGGCAAGGAAGGCGGACACAGCAAGAGGCGGGTGCTCCACGCCAAAGACATGACGGGGCGCGAGATCGAGCGTGCGCTGCTGGATGCGGTGGACACACATCCTAACATCACGGTTTTGGAAAATAGTGTGGCCATTGATTTGCTCCGTTCAGACAAGGCGGGTTGGGCGGGGCCGAGACGCTGTCTGGGTGTGTATGCGTTGGATAAGCAGCGGAATAAAATCGACGTCTATCGTTCCCCGGTCACGGTGCTGGCCACGGGGGGCTGTGGGAAATGTTATCTTTATACCACCAACCCGGACATCGCGACCGGGGATGGTGTGGCCATGGCCTATCGTGCGGGGGCGCGGGTGGCGAACATGGAATTCATTCAGTTTCATCCGACCTGCTTGTATCATCCTTTTGCCAAGTCCTTTCTGATTTCAGAAGCCTTACGGGGAGAGGGCGCGGTGCTGGTGGATAAGGCGGGGCAATCCTTCGCTGAAAACTATGATCCGCGCGGTTCTCTGGCTCCGCGTGACATCGTGGCGCGGGCGATCGATGCGGAGATGAAAAAAACGGGGGCGGAGTGTGTTTATCTGGACATTACGGCCAAGGGCAGGGCTTTTTTGGAAAATCGTTTCCCGGCCATTGAGCAATTTTGCAGCAACCTCGGCATCGACATCGCCACCCAGCCCATTCCTGTGGTTCCGGCGGCGCATTATCAATGTGGCGGGGTTTGGGTGGATATGGACGGACGCAGTTCTTTGCCGGGACTGTATGCGATCGGGGAGGTGGCCTGCACGGGGTTGCACGGGGCCAATCGTTTGGCCAGCAATTCCCTGCTGGAGGCGCTGGTGTTGGCGCATCGTTGTGGGATCTCCGCCCAAGCCTGGGCGCGGGAGAATCCGGCGCGACAGGCGGTGGCGGAATGGGAAAAGGGGAATGCTTCGGACGCGGACGAGTTGGTGGTGATCACCCACAACTGGAAGGAGATCCGGCAATTGATGTGGGACTATGTGGGGATTGTGCGGACGAACAAGCGACTCCAGCGGGCGGAGAGTCGTTTGGAGTTGTTGATTCGGGAAACGCAGGATTTTTATTGGAACTTTACCGTAACAGCCGATTTATTGGAGCTGCGTAACTTGTCTTTGGTTTCCTGGTTGATTGTGCAGTCCGCTCTGCTGCGGAAGGAGAGCCGGGGTTTGCACTACAGTTTGGATTACCCAGCGCTGCGGGCCAAGGCGGAGCATACTTTTTTGGATAAGAGCATTCTCGAATCGGAATCCGGTTTGGATGTGACGATTTGAGGAGGCGCGGCGTGAGAGGTTAGACAGCCTCTTAGCGCAGACGATCTTTCAGGCTTGAGCTGCTGTCGCTGAGGCGTTCGATGGCGGCGACGCGCCCGTTTTGAATTCGATGTTGAGGGAGCCGACGGGGACTTTGACAGTGAAGGGGATTTGAACGACTTTGCGGGTCAGGGGATCGATGGCTTGTCGGAATTCCGTGCGACGTTCGTAATCGACATAGGACCAGATATCGAGTCGGCCTTTTTCGTCGCTGCGAAAGCTTTTGTTGCTTGGTTTGCCGAGGGAGGATTGGACGTGGTCGAAGCTCATGCCGGGGAGAACTTCCTCATTTTTAATGGCTTGGGCGAAGGCTTTGGCTTCTTCGGCCTCGGCTTTGAGTTGTTCGATCAGCTTGGGATCCAGGCCGGAGAGTTGTTGGGGTTCGACCCAGCCTTCGTAGCCTCCGTTTTTTGTTGAACAAGAAAAGCCGTGGGATGATAGGCCAAAAGCAGCACGGTTTCGTCCCCGGCAAAGTTGCGAACCCTGGGGTTGAGTTGGCGGGTGGCATAGACGGCGGTGGCCTCGATACATTTTAACTCCACGATTTTATCTTTGGGCAGATAAAAGACCTCGGGGTCCGGGTTGAAGGTGGGCGCGGAAGCGAGGAGGGGCGTGGTCAGAAGCAAGGCAGCGCACAGGGCGGATAAGCCTCTCAATTTCATAGATTTAGAATAGCGTCTTTTGGTGGCGGGAGCAATGGGATTCAGGAGGGGGAATCTTTGGGGTTGAGTTCAGCTCTCCGCTCTCCATAGTATTTGATGTGTTCGGTATTCGCAAAGAATTCAATTCCTCCACGCTAAGCCAGCCGGGACGACCCAAGGTCGAGCAGGGGTTGGCTGCTGCGGAAAACGCGCCACCGCCGCCACCACCTCCGCGACGTCCCAAACGGATCAAGTTGCAGGAACTTATCCGTAAAACGGGTAAAATGACCATGGCATTGGATCGCTCCATGCTCAAGGAGGCGGCGGAAAAAAGCATGGGAGTGGAGCAGCCAGTGGACATCAAGCCGGACTCCACCCCGGAGGAGTTGCTGGCCTGGGCCTTGAGTCTGGCGCGGGAGCAGAAAGTGCGGGAGTCGCTCAAGGTGGGCGAGGCGGCGGAGGAGAGGGGCTTGAGCAAGGAGCAAGCTTTTGATTTATGGACTGAGCTGGGCAATGCCTGCTACGACCTGAACTATATGTCGATGGCGGCGAAGAGTTTTCGCAAGTGTTATGACATCAATCCTTCCGTGTTGTCGTCTGTGTTTAATTTGGGGGTGGCCCTGCATTGCATGAATGATTTGGATGAGGCTCAGCGTTTTTATGAAAAAGGGGAGCAGATCGAGCCGGAGCATCCCAAGTTATGTTGCAACCTCGGCGTGATTCACTTTCAAAAAGATCGTTTTGAGGAATCGGAGAAATTCATGCGCCGGGCCATTGAGGGGCGTCAGGATTATGTCCGGGCCTGGGACAATCTGGCCAGCACCCTGGGGGCTCAGAGCCGTGCGGATGAGGCGGTGGCGGCTTGTGAGAAGGCCATTGAACTCAATCCCGATTGTTTGGAAGCCTGGTTTAAAATCGGGCTGATCCGTTTTGATTCAGAAAATTATGAGGCGGCCAAACTGGCTTTTTTGCATTGCCGTGAGCTGGAGATTTGTCGGGCCTATATTGATTATCATCTGGGCATGATTGCTTGTCAGGAATGGAATGAAGAGGAAGCGGAGAAATATTTCCGGGAAGCCTGTCTCAAGGATCGCTATTGTCCGGTGGGACCGGAGGCGTGGATGGAACTGGGCGATTTCTTCAAAGTTCAGGGAAAAGACGACAAAGCCAAGATGGCTTATCGGGTTTCTGCGGATCTTGAGAAAAGCCTCAAGTTGCCGGAGCATTTGCAAACCCAGCGCGAGGCCAAGGATTTTGGGATCGTGAGTTAAAGAGGACTCTGAAGAGAGCTGATCGAGGAACCTTATCATACCGGTGGAGGGGGTCGAACCCACACTCCCGAAGGAACTCGATTTTGAGTCGAGCGCGTCTGCCATTCCGCCACACCGGCTTGTAAGTTCAATATAGTCTCAAAAAGTGGGGCATCTTCTCAAGAGAAAATTTTGGTAATCTTTGGCGTCGAGCTGTGCTTGGGGCATTTTTCCAAAAATAATCCATGCGAGACGACAAACGCTTCCAATTCCCTCGGGAGGGGAAGAATGTTTGCGGGCGATTGACTCTCCCGACGCCTTTTGCTTTGCTCAATTCCCTTGTTATGAAAACCGCACTTCTTTTTTCCGGTCAGGGTGCCCAATACGTGGGCATGGGGCAGGATCTTTATCTCAAGTCTCCTGAGGCCCGGACTCTCTACGAGGAAGCCGATGCCTTGCTGCAAAACGGTTTCAGCACCGTGTGTTTCGAGGGGCCGGAGGAAACCCTGACCGATACCAGTTATTGTCAGCCTGCCTTGTATGTTCATGGTTTGGCTCTTTTTGCTGCTTTGAAAAAAGAGCGTCCCGACTTTTCCTTTCAGGCCTGCGCCGGACTCTCCTTGGGAGAATTCACCGCGCATACGGTGGCGGGAACCTTCTCTTTTGCGGAGGGCTTGAAGCTGGTGGCGGCGCGGGGGCGCTTGATGCAGGAGGCTTGCCGGGCCACGGAAGGCGGCATGTTAACCCTGATCGGTGCCAGTCGTGAGCAGGCAGAAGCTTTGGCCTCTCAGTCCGGTCTCCAAGTGGCCAATTATAATTGTCCCGGCCAAATTGTTCTTTCCGGGGCTAAAAGCCTGGTGCCCAACGCGGTGGAACAAGGCAAGGCTTTGGGCTTGAAACGCTGCCTGCCTCTCAACGTGGCCGGGGCCTACCACTCCCGCCTCATGCAACCCGCTCAGGATGCCTTGGCTCCCCTGATTTTGGCGGCTCCCCTGCAAACTCCTTCCGTGCCTGTCTTCAGCAATGTCACGGGTCAAGTCGCAAGCGACGTCGCCACAGTCCGGGATACCCTGACCCGTCAGGTCACGGGTTCCGTGCGCTGGGAGGAATGTGTGGAAGGCTTGATCTCCTCCGGCTGCAGCCGCCTGATCGAGCTGGGACCAGGCAGGGTTCTGGCGGGCATGGTTAAACGCATCAACAAAGACGTTCCCTGTCTCAGTGCCGGAAATCTCGAGGAACTCCAAGCTCTGCTCCCCCAACTCTAGAACTTTTTCAGCCCAACCCCGAACACAGGAAACCGTAACAACCCACCATGATTCTCAAAGATCACGTCGCCATCGTCACCGGAGCCAGTCGCGGCATCGGTAAAGCCGTCGCCCTACAGCTCGCCAAAAACGGCTGTCATATTGCCGGGATCGGACGCAGTCAAAGCTCCGCCGACCAGGTTAAAGCGGAAATCGAAGCCTTGGGGGTGAGGTATCTGGGCTTCGCCGTGGATGTCTCCAAGTCCGAGCAGGTCAACACCTGCGTGGAGGCGGTGCTGAAGGAGTTCGGACGCATCGACATTCTGATCAACAACGCGGGCATCACCAAGGACACCTTACTCATCCGTATGTCGGATGAGGACTGGAACAGTGTGCTCCAGACCAACCTCAGCGGAGCCTTCCATTGGGCGCGGGCTGTGGGCAAAGTTATGATGAAGGCCCGCCAGGGTCGCATCGTCAACATCGGCTCTGTGGTGGGTCTGCATGGGAACGCCGGGCAGGCCAATTACGCGGCGGCCAAGGCCGGCTTGATCGGCTTGACCAAATCCGTGGCCAAGGAGTTGGCTCCCCGCCATGTCACTTGCAATGTCATCTGCCCCGGCTTTATTCAGACCGATATGACCGACGTGCTCCCGGAAGAACTCAAAGCCAAGCTGCTGGAAGTGATACCGTTAAAGCGTTTCGGTTCGGGGGACGATATCGCCCAGATGGCTCTCTATCTCAGTTCCCCCGCTGGTGCTTACATCACCGGACAAGCTCTGGTGGTGGACGGAGGACTCTTTATTTGAGGCTTGGCAGGAAAAAACGAAAAATTTAGTTGCCAAAGTACATACAGTGACCATAAATCCACATTCCAAGAGCCGATAGCATCAGCACAAGGAATTTAACCACCTAGGAGTAACATGGCCGAAAAAACAGTAGAAGAAAAAGTGAAAGACATCATTGTGGAACAGCTCAGCGTGAATGCCGAACAGGTCACGCCGGAAGCCAAGTTCATTGAAGACCTGGGAGCGGATTCCCTCGACGTCGTCGAGTTGGTCATGGCTTTTGAAGAGCAGTTCGGAGTCGAAGTCCCGGATGAGGACGCCGAAAAGCTGATGAGCGTCGGGGACGTCATCAAGTATATCGAAGAAAAGCAGGACAAATAGTCCCGCCCATTTTCCCGGACGGGGCACCCTTCCTAACAAAGGGTGCCCTTGTTTTTTTACGGGGCGGCTTCTAGTCTTCCATCATGAGTTATCGCAGAGTAGTGATTACAGGCATGGGGGTTCTTACCCCTGTGGGGAGTGACCTCCCCGGCACTTGGGACGCCTTGGTGGCTGGTAAGAGCGGGATCGGGCTGATCGACTTTTTCAACACGGAGGGCTACGACTCCAAAATCGGCGGCCAAGTTAAAAACTTTGAGCCTGCGGTTCACTTTAAAAACCCCAAGGACGCCCGGCGCTGTGACCGTTACACGCAGTTCGCCATCGCCGCCACCAAAGAAGCCTGGGCAGATTCCGGCCTGGCCCAAAGCACTCTGGATCCCGAGCGTTGCGGCGTGCTGGTCGGCTCAGGCATCGGTGGACTGAAAACGTTGGAGGAGCAACATTCCATCCTTCGTGAGCGCGGACCGAAACGGGTCTCGCCCTTCATGATTCCCATGATGATCAGCAACATCGCCTCCGGCCTGATCGCCATCGAATACAATTTTCAAGGTCCCAACTTCGCCATCGTCACCGCCTGCGCCACCGCCTCCCACTCCATAGGTGAGGCTTTCAAATTGATCCGTCAGGATGAGGCGGATGTCATCATCGCCGGGGGTAGTGAATCCGCCGTGATTCCTCTTGGGCTGAGCGGTTTCGGTGCCATGCGTGCTTTGAGCACCAGGAATGATGCTCCGGAAAAAGCCTCCCGTCCCTTTGACCAGGACCGGGATGGTTTTGTTTTGAGTGAAGGTGCCGGGATCGTCATTCTGGAAGATTTGGATCATGCCCTCAAACGAGGTGCCAAAATTTACGGGGAAGTGGTCGGCTACGGAGCGACCTGCGATGCCTACCACATGACTTCACCCTCCGAGGGTGGTGTGGGTGCGGCCCGGCCATGAAACAGGCTTTGAAAGTTGCGGGACTGAACCCTGGCGATGTCAACTATGTCAACGCGCATGGGACCTCGACCGATCAGGGGGATGTCTGCGAAACCGAGGCCATCAAACTCGTCTTCGGCCCGGACGCGGGTAAAGTCTGGGTCAGCTCGACCAAGTCCATGATCGGGCATTTGCTCGGAGCGGCCGGCTCGGTGGAGTTGGCGGTCTGCGTCAAAGCCATGGAGACGGGTGTTGTGCCGCCCACCATCAATCTGGACACCCCGGATCCCCGCTGCGATCTGGATTATGTGCCCAACACAGCGCGCCAGGGTCAGATTCAAGTGGTCATGAACAATTCTTTCGGCTTCGGTGGACATAATGCTTGCATCGTGGCGAAGAAATTTGTTTAATTCTCGCCCTTTATGAAACCAGAAATCCATCCCACCCTGCACCCAGTCGTTTTCGTGGATGCCGCCAGCGGGACCCGTTATGTGACCCGTTCCACCAAAACCTCGGATGAGACCGAGCACATTGACGGAGTGGAGCATTACATCATTCCCCTGGGCATCAGTGCCGCTTCCCATCCTTTCTTCACCGGACAAAAGACCTTCGTGGACACAGCAGGACGGGTGGACAAGTTCAACAAACGCTTTTCCAACATGAAACCTGCGGCCACGGCCAAAAAGAAAAAGTAGCTTTCCCCAGACCCAGCTTCGTTCATGGCCGGTGTGCGTTTCGCATTCCGGCCATTTTCTTTGCCTTAAACCAGGAACTACGCCTCAATCTTTTTCCCCGTGAATCTGCTGCCTCACATCGAACGTTTCCGCAATCGCTTTGCTGAATTGGAAGATTTGGTCGCTTCGGCCAATCTTTACGACAATCCGGCCAAGGCCCAAAGTCTGCTCAAGGAACATTCCCGGCTGAAACTCGCCTTGGCGCAATACACCGAGTGGGAACGTCTGGAGAAATCTTTGGCGGAGAACCGCGAACTTGCGTCCTCCACGGAGGCAGAAATGGTGGAGCTGGCCGCCCTGGCGCGTGAGGAACTCCCTGAGCTGGAGCTGGCCCTGGGCCGGGCTCATCGCCAGGTTCTCAGCTCCATCCTGCCGCCGGACGAAAATGAGGAGCGCAACGTCATTGTGGAAATAAGGGGCGGGGACAGGTGGAGACGAGGCCGGGATTTTTGC
>JAAUTS010000077.1 GCA_012031345.1 Blastochloris sp.
GGCCGAAGGCCAAGAGCATTTGCAGGATAAAATCCAAATAGAAAGCCTGGGGCATGATAAAACTGCGCCTCATGCTTTGACCCCACTCCATGAAACCTGGATGGTTTGGGGCAGGATCAGAAAGTAACAAAAAAATACACCTAACAAAAACAGAACCACCCCGAAACCAAAAGTGGGCAGGATCAACCTTTTTTCCCTCGGCTCAAGAGCGGGGAGGACAAATTGGCCGATAAAAAACAGCAGACCGGGCAAAGCCAGTAGAAGCCCCGCGCCCAAGGAAATCTGGAGGGTGATGGTGAGGGGGTCCATCATGTTTTGCATGATCAGCACGGACTCGACGGTTTTCCCGCTCGACTTCAGACTTTCCCGCAAGGGATATTCCAGAACTTGCAAAATTTCGTTCGTAAAAAATAGGCTCAATCCCATGCTGATGGCCAGGGTCAGCGCGCATTTGATAATGGTCCAGCGCAGATCCTCCAAGTGATCCAGAAACGGTTTGGGCTCATCCTGCATGAGGGGAAGAATTAACCACAGAGAGTCCGGGCCGCACAGAGAAAATCACTTGAAAACAATACGTTTGATCGTCTTACCCAGTGCCGTGCCCAGACGTTTGGCCAGATCCGGTTGCCGACCCAGCTCAAAACGGCGCACGGAACTGACGCAGCGGCAGTAAGCGACGCCGCGCACGGAATCGATACCTTCCAGGTTGCTGTCCAGTGCGGCATCCGCCCCGACCAGATCGGCCCAGATTTGTTGGAGTCGGGCGGGGCGTTGGTCCTGAGTCTGACGAATTTTCCCCATGACATACCCAGCCAATGCTTGCGGGTGCGTTCGGCCCGTTCCCGGATTAATACCTCCGGGGCGCGGCTCCCGACGCGTTGGTCCAACGCGGCGGAGAAGCGTTCTTTTTCGTAGGGAGTCATCTTGCGTCCGTTGTTCGCCTCGAAACCATCCGCCAATCGTTCCAAGTCGGAGAGTTGACCCAGGAGCTGGTCGTAGACTTGTTGCTCCAACTGGGGTCGCAGCATGTCCAGCCAGCTTTCCTCATTCAAGTGGGGCGGACGCGGGCGGAACGCAGCCGTTCCAGGGCCTGGGTCCAGGCTTCATCGTAGTGGGCGCGGAGGACCTTGACCCAGGGTCGGCCTGTGCGGTTGTCGCCAATGAAAATTTCCAGACCCTTGTCCTCCACCGCACTGCGACGCCTCTTGGATTTCGAGCTGCGATACAGGCCCAGTTTGGAATAGGTGGCCATTTCCTGTTTTTTGGAATTCTCCATGGACGGGCTCAGGTTGTGGCGTTTGGACGTGGAATTCTGGGCAGGGAAACTTTGAGTAAGATGATCAAACCCAATCCGAAAAACAAGGCCAGCAGGCCGATGGCCCAGCGGATGTGGAAAAGGTCGGACAAGAGTCCGAAGGTCAGAGGACCGATGACCGCAGCCAGTTTCCCGAAAAATCCCCAAAGCCCGAAATACTCCCCCTCCTGACCGGGAGGCGTGAGCATGGAGACCACGGCCCGGCTGGCGGACTGGGTGGAGCCGATGACAATGCCGGCCAAATTTCCCACGGCAAAAAACAGCCACTGCGTTTCAACCCAAGCCGCCCCCAGACAAACCCCCATCCACACCAGCAGGGAGAGAATCAGCGCAAGTTTGGCTCCCCAACGATCCTGCAGGAAGCCAAAGCCAAAGGCGCCCAGAGCTGAGCTGATTTGCAGGCTGGCGAAGAGGAGGATGGTGTCATCCGTGCTGAACCCCAATTCGTTCCGGGCATAGATGGCGGCGTAGGCCACGATGGAGCAGAGTCCGCACATGGTGAAAAAGAAGCTCAGAAAAAAGCGCAGCAAGGTGCCTTGAGTGGGAAGTTTTTTCAAGGTTCCTAACAAATGAGCAAGGGCACTGGGTTCGTTGGTGACGGAGATCCTGGGTTGGGCGCGTTCCCTTAAAAAAATCAGGGTGGGCAGGGCGGCCAGGATAAAAAACAGTCCGGTGGCGGGGAAAATCCAGCGCACCAGATCCGGGCCGGAGAGTCCGCTGGAGGGGCCAACTTTCAAAATCACCAGAGCCAGGCCCAGACTGACCAGCCCGCCCAGATAACCAAAGCTCCAGCCGTAACCGGAGATTTTTCCGCAGGTCTCCGGGGTGCTGATTTCCGGCAGGAAACTGGCGCAAAAATTTTCGCCCAGGGAAAAGGCAAAATTGCCCAGAACAATCAGGGCAAAGGCCAGCCACAGCGTGCCGGGCACGGTAAAATAGAGCAGGGCCGTGAACAACGAGGCCATGAGAGCCAGGCCGCTGAGAAATTTTTCTTACACGGCGTGACGGTCTGCCATCGCACCCAGCCAGGGCCCCAGGAGGATGACGAGGAGTTGGGAAAAGGCCAGAGCCAGTGCCCAGAGTGTGTTGGCAAAATCCAAGCCTTGCGCCACCACCCCGGTAAAGTAGGTGCTGTAAACGACCGTGATGACCACGGTGGTGTAGGAGGAGTTGGCGAAGTCGTAGCAACACCAACTAAAGATCTCCTTCTTACCTGCGGGTCCGGGAGCATTCATGATGGAGGAGGAAGGTCGGAGGCCAATTTTCCAAGATACTGCCAGGAGTAAAGTCCGGAGCTATGACCGTCGTTCCAGACGGGTTGCAGGGCGTAACCACCCACGATCTGAAGTTTGGTGATGCCGAAGCTTTTGTCGTTGTAGGAAACAATCGGGCGATAAAGCTGTCCGGTCACATCCGGCTCCCCGGCGCAAGAGGCACAGGGGCAGGCGCGGCGCAGGGCTTCCAGCGGAAAATAATCCTCCCGGCCATCATTCCAAGCCACGGCCAGTTCAGAACCCACGACTTGAATGTTCAGAGGTTGAGGAGACATGGACGGATCATGCCATGAGCGCGCCAGAAGCCAACCCCCGACTTGAGGGGGTGCCAAAGGAATCGCTCCACTCCCTCGTTCGTTTTCCGCGCAGCTCCGCCCCGAACCGTTCGCGACATTAGAAGTAACGATCGTTACTTCTAATGTCGCGTGTGGGGGCTTGTTTCTGGGGGGAGGGGAGGGCATGATCTTGGGCTTGTGATCTGTGATTTGTCTGAGACTTCGCGACCAGTGATCCGGCATTTGTATGTTCATGTGCCGTTTTGCACCCATATCTGTCCTTACTGCGCGTTTTATAAAATGCGGAATACCTTGCCGGAAATGAAATCGTTTCTGCCCGCCCTTAAACAGGAGCTGGCTTGGGCGCAGAAACAGTTTGATCTACAGTTGGAGACGGTTTTTTTTGGAGGGGGAACACCCTCGGCTCTGAGTGTATCGCAGTTGGAGTTTTTGTTTGAGGGCTGGTCCTTGCAGGAAGTTGCCGAGGTGACGATGGAGGCCAACCCGATGACCATCTCCACGGACAAGGCCAAACTGCTGAAGGATCTGGGGTTCAACCGGGTCAGCCTAGGAGTGCAGGCTTTTGATGAAGCCTCCCTGCGACTCCTGGGGCGGACGCATGATGCCGCGCAGGTGGAGAAAAGTATGGGGCTTTTGCGCGAGGCGGGTTTTGAGAACATCAATGTGGATTTGATGTTTGCCCTGCCCGGTCAGAGTTTGGAGCAGTGGCAGGGGAGCCTGCGGGCGGCTTTGGCCCTGAGCCCCGAGCATATATCGGCCTACAATCTGAATTACGAGGAGGACACGGCGTTTTTTGAACGTTTGGAATCCGGGCTGTTGCGGATTGATCCCGAGCAGGAGCGGACATTTTATCTCTGGGCGGATGAGTGCCTGACAGAGGCAGGTTTTGAGCATTATGAAATTTCCAATTACGCGCGACCTGGATGGGCGGCGCGACATAATCAGGCGATCTGGGATGGAGCGGATTATTTAGGTCTGGGGCCGAGTGCCTGTTCCACGCTGGGTTCCTTGCGTTGGAAAAATACGCCGGATTTGGGACGTTATGCCGAGGTTTTGGAGGAAACGGGGGAGCCGCCGCGGGAGCTGGAACCTTTGAGCGCGGAGATGCGGCAGAGGGAGAGGATTTTGTTGTCGCTGCGAACACAGAGGGGTTGTGATGTCGCTGGCTTGGGCGGGCGTGAGGCGCAGATCGAGCAACTGGTGATGGAGGGATTGGTGGAGCGGGAACCTGGGCGAATTCGACTGACTCGACAAGGTCAGTTGGTTGCGGATACTGTGACGGAATATCTTTTATGACCACGACGTATGCACCTGGCAGGGCGGAATTGCTCGGCAACCACACGGATTACAACGAGGGACTGGTTCTTTCCCTGGCCATCAACGCGGGCACTCGGATTGAGGCCACGCCGCGTCAGGACGGGAGCATCCGGCTGCATTCGCGTGATTTGCAGAGCACATGGGAGAAGAGTCTGAACGAGCTGAAGCCCCAGACTCAGACAAGCTGGGTGAATTATGTTCTGGGTGTTTTTGATGAATTAATGAAGCGGGGTGTGAAGCTGGGTGGGGTGGATTTTGAAGTGAGCAGCAGCATTCCGATCGGGCGGGCTTAAGCAGCAGCGCGGCGCTGGAGATGGCCACGGCCCTGACTTTGAAAAAACTGTATCCCTTTGAGATGTCGGACCTGGATCTGGCGCGCTGCGGCCAGATGGCGGAGCATCATTTTACGGGAGTGAAGTGCGGGTTGTTGGATCAGCTCTCGGTGTTGTGTGGCAAGGCGGGTCACGCCACCACGATTGATTGCCGCAGCATGGAGTTGCGCCATGTGCCGCTGGGGGCAGATACGGTTTTTGTGATCATTCATTCCGGGGCGAAACACGCCCTGACCTCCGGTGAATACAATGAGCGTCGTGCCTCCTGTGAGGAAGCGGCGCACTTGTTGGGAAAGAAGGCACTGCGGGATGTCAGCAGCGCGGAGTTGGATGCGGCTGCGGGGTTTTGCCAGAGCAAGTGTTGCGACGGGCTCGGCATGTGGTGGGGGAAAATGAACGGGTGGCTCATGCGATCTCGTGTCTGGCGCAGGGGAACATGGAGGCAATGGGCAGGTTGATGTTCCAGTCCCACGAGAGTTCAGTAAGTTATTTTGAGAATAGTTGCCCGGAATTGGACATTCTGGTGCGTCTGGCATCGCAACAGGAAGGATGCCTGGGTGCGCGGCTCAGTGGCGGCGGTTTCGGAGGTGCCACCATCAATCTGGTGCGGAGCGAGGCGGCGGAATCCTTCAAGCAAAAGGTGGCGCGCGCGTATGAGGCGGCCACGGGGATTCAGGCACTGGTGTTGGAAACTCCAGCTTGTGATGGGGCGAAGTAGAAAGTAGTTATCGCAGCCAGCAAAGGGAACGAGGGTGACACGATTTTGGCTTCGAGGCCGGGTCGTGACTATTCGCCAGTTTGGAAGCGGATGTCCACTTGCAGGTCGGAGGCGACCTCCTCCAGTTGACGTCGCAGGGAGGCGAGTTGACAATTTTCCGGGAGGCGGACTTTGGCGCGGGCTTGGAAAATCTGGCCGCCTGCCATGGGGGCGCTGAGCACTTCGGTATGCAGTTCCTCCACATTGACCTGATACTCGGCCAGAGCGTGGGAGATTTGATTGACGATGCCGGGTCGATCATTACCGACCCACTCGATTTCAGCCTGCATCCCGCTCGAAGGAGGCTGGAGGCGGCCATCGGCAAAGACGGAAACGGTGAGGCCTCTGGCCTGGAGGGTGTCCAAATTTTCAATCAGGCCGGGGTGCTGTTCCTTGGAGATTTGGACGTGCACGATGCCGGCAAACTGTCCGCCGAGCCGGGTCATGCGGCTTTCCAACCAGTTGCCGCCTTGACCAGCCACGACGGAGGCGAGTGCTTCGATGAGACCGGGTTTGTCCGGGCCGATCACGGTGAGAATGAGGGAGCTGATCATCATAACAATACAGAGGGGTGGATGGTTAGGACTGAGGTTCGGGTTCCATGAATGGTTTTAATTCATAGCCAGTGGGCAGATCGAAAAGTGAGGGATCGATTTTTTCCTCGCTGAGACGTTTTAATTCCCAGGTGGAGATCACGGCACCCTGGGGATCGAGACGTTGGTCTTTGACCGGATAACCGGGGGCGGCGGCGGAGTTGGCCGCAACGTCATCGAATGAGAAAAAGGGGTTGTCCATTCCTGGGCCGGGCATTTTGGAAAAGAAGCGACCGACCCGTTTCATCATGCCAGTGAATTCGGTCATGCCTGGCAAGGAAGTGAAGGGCACGGTCCAGACTTCGCCCACCTTGGTGCCATTTTCTTTTTCTGCGTAGTGGTCGCAGGTCCAGGAGCCGAGTTTGACGCCGGAGGCCAGTTTTTCGTAAGTGACCTGAGGCGGGGTGGTGCGAGGAAGGGTGGAGCTGTTGGGCAGTTGGTGGTTCAGGAGGATTTCCAGTTGTGCCCGTTGTTCGGGGGGAAGTTGGTCAAGCTGGGATTGCATTTGTTTTAGACTGTCCGCCATTTGGGTCAATTCGGTCTCACTGAGTTGATGATAGGTTTTGGTCTTGGGTTGCAGGATCCAGAGCAGATCTTTGTCGGGGCGAAAGAGCAGGATTTCGTCGCCGTTTTCCACACGAAGTCCTTTGCTGTCCAGGATCATGCGGCTGGTTTTGGGGGCGTCGGAGCCTTCCTGTTCCGAGCTTTCGATGACGAGGGAGGCGGAGAGGGGGAGAATCCAGAGGAGGGTCAGGATGAAGGCTCCCCAACATTGGTTCTTGGTCATGGGGCTAGCTTAGACAGCTTCGGGCTGGATGGACAATGCTGGAGGAGGCACTTGTTGGTGAGAAAGTTTTGTGGAGGAACAGCGTCTGAAAATGGGAGGCGACGGGGCGCGAAGGGATTTCCAAGTGGACGGACGGGAACTTGCTGGCAGTTTGTTCCCCTGTGAGGCGTTTGGTTTATGAAACACACATGCACACTCCGCTCTGCAAACATGCGGTGGGGGAGCCGGAGGAGTATGCCCAAGTCGCCTGGGAGCGGGGATTGAAGGGAATCACGATCACCTGCCACTCCCCGTTGCCGGAGGGGATCTCCGCGTCGGTGCGGATGGACGAGGCGGAGTTGCCAAGATATTTTGAGATGGTGGCACGGGCCAGAGAGGCGTGGGAGGGAAGGTTGGAGGTGTGGCTGGGCATGGAGAGTGATTTTTTTCCCGGCACCGAAAGGTATGTGGAGAACCTGCATGGACAGGCGGATTTCCAGTATGTGTTGGGTTCGGTGCATCCTCACATCAAGGAATATCGCACCCGTTACTATGATGGGGACTGGACGGAGTTTCATCGTGCGTATTTTCAAAGCCTGGGGGATGCGGCGGAGAGCGGGCTTTTTGATTGTCTGGCTCATCCGGACATTGTGAAAATCTGGGTTCGGAACATTGGGATGTGGAGGTCTTGTGGCCGGATATCCTGCGGGCATTGGATCGGGTGGCGGCGACGGGTATGGCCATGGAATTGAACACCTCGGGTCTGAACAAGGCTTACCCAGAAATGAATCCCGGTCGGGCGATGCTGCGAGCCATGCGGGAACGTGAAATTCCGGTGGTGGTGGGGGCGGATGCCCATCTTCCAGAGCGGGTGGGGGACCGGTTTTTGGAGGCATACGATCTGCTGGAAGAGGCGGGGTATGCGGAGCTGAGTTGGTTTTTGGAAAGAAAACGACAGAGCCTGCCTCTGGGCGAGTTGAGGAAGTCGCTGTGCGCCCCGGAGAAGGATCAGGAGTCGGGCACAGCTCGACAGTCTGAAGCGTTAGGTTAAACTTGAGTTTGTGAAAATTATACGTTATCGGGACTCGGAGGAGGTCATACGACAAGGAATTCATGCCGGGGAAGGCAAGGCGCGACGTTTGTCGGGGGATCTGTGGGGAAGTTGGAGTGAGACGGAGAGGGAGGATGAGGTGGTCGAGTTGCTGGCACCGATCCAGCCCGCGTCGATTCTTTGCATTGGATTGAACTATCGTTTCCATGCCCAAGAGACGGGGGCGAAGATTCCTCAACGTCCCATCTTGTTCATGAAAGCAGTCACGGCGGTTCAGGATCCGGGGAAGGCGATTGAGATTCCCAGGCATCTGGCCAGTCATCAGGTGGATTATGAATGTGAGCTGGCGGTGGTGATTGGACGGCGTTGTAAGAATGTTTCGGCGGAAAAGGCTTTGGATTATGTGTTGGGTTATACCTGTGCCAATGATGTGAGTGCGAGGGATTGGCAGCGGGAGTGGGGCGGGAGTCAGTGGTGTCGGGGAAAAACCTTCGACACGTTTTGTCCGCTGGGGCCGTGGATTGTGACTCAAGAGGAGTTGCCCCATCCGAATGAGCTGAAGATCCGCACCCTGCTCAATGGTGTGGCGGTGCAGGACTGGAACACGAATGACATGATTTTGACGTGCCCACGCTGATTGCCTTCTTAAGTGGCAGCACCACGCTGGAGCCGGGCACGGTGATCCTCACGGGAACTCCGCAAGGTGTAGGCATGGCCCGCACGCCCCCGCTCTGGTTGAAGCCGGGAGATGAGGTGACGGTGTCGATTGAGAAAATCGGCGAACTGAATAATCCGGTGATTTTGGAGCCCAGCGGCACGGGGGATTAACTGCGAAGGATGCCAGGCGCGCGAAGTCAAGCTTGAGCTTGAGTTGAGCTGGGAGCTGTGGCATGTTACTGAACTTATTATGACAACTTTGCGCGTTACGAACGTATGCCTTATTTTTCCGATCCTGCTTTGGACCGGTTTGGGGCAACTGTGCGCTCAAGAGAAAAATCCAGCATCCACTTCGCCGGAGTGGATGAAAATCGATACGGATGAAGAGGCGAAGCCCCCCCGCAAGGCGGGTGTTTCCCATTCCGCGAGTGTGGAATACACTTTTGTGGCCAAGGCCGAAGTGCGACAGGGCGAGAGGGATTTGGGGGACACGGATGCACAGTTTTTTGGACTGAACTATGTGTCTTCAGTTCCGGTGCATAAGAACTGGCAAATCCGGGCCGGGGTCAACTGGGATCGCTTTTCCTTTGGCAACACACCCAACGCGCCTTTGCCGGACACACTGCAATCGACGGCTCTGGTGTTGGGCGTGGATGCGGTGCTTTCAGAGAAATGGTTGATGCGTCTGGATTTTCAACCGGGGATTTACAGTGACTTTGAGGACATCAGCAGCGACGACTTCCATGTGCCGATTCTTCTGGGTTTCTCCTACTTCGTGGACAGCAGGTTGCAGTGGATTTTCGGAGCGGGTATCGGTTTTTTCAATGACATACCCGTTTTTCCCGCAGTGGGAGTGCGCTGGCAGTTTGACGATGACTGGACCTTGAACGGCATCCTGCCCAAACCAAATCTCGTGTATCGGATCAACGAGCAGTTATCCGCTTCGGTGGGAGGGGAATTGAAAGGTGGCTCCTTTCGCATGTCGGAAGATTTTGGGACGATTGTGGGTAATCCGGCCTTAAACAACGCGATCATCAGTTACATGGAGATTCGAGCCGGGGCAGGATTGGTTTATCAATTCCATCCCGCAGTAGCTCTGGAGGCGGATGCGGGTTATATGGTCTATCGACGTTTCGATTATTTCCGTGCGGAAACCACCATGCGTGGCGATCCTGCGCCGTATGCCCAACTTGGTTTGAAGGCCAAGTTCTAAACCGCTTTGCGCTCAATCTTGAGGGAGATGTAGCGACACTCAGGAATGATGAATTTACGGATTTCGATTTCGATTTGTCGCAGTCCGAATTCTTTGAGCAGGGTCGCGGCCAGTTCTTCCGCCAAAGTTTCGATCAGGAGCCGCTCGCGTTCGCCGGCGATACGATGGATGCTTTGGGCCACTTCATAATAGTTGACTGTGAATTGGAGATCATCGTGGGCGGCGGCGAGTTGGACAGTTTCGACCTTGAAACAAACGCTGATTTCCAAGCGTTGAGCCTTGGCCCGCTCCTCCGCAGGCACGCCGATGCGGGTCCAGACTTCAAGATTGTGAATGGAGATGGTGTCGGACATACGGGGATCAAGGTAACCTAATCTGGAAACGGGAGATCGCCAAGGGTGTAAAGAGGATTGTTCTTTGCAAGATTTTCAGTAGTGTAGGTTTAAATGATACGCAAGGTGATTGGGTTCGGGAAGCAAAGTGATCCCTTGACGCGGATCATAAAACTCCGGATCTCCGCCAAGGCAATCTATGGAAGAAAAGCATTTGAAAATAGGGAACGGGGAAGCATCGTTCGAAAAATTTTTGGACCTACTTCTCAAGCATCAGGTTAAATTCATCGTGTGTGGTGGGGTGGCGGTGGGATTTTGTGGATTTGTGCGTTTCACCGAGGATATCGACATCCTGGTAAGTATCCGCGAGGGGAACGTCGAACGTGTGAGGGAAGCGTTTTCACATTTTGGGGAGGGGTTTGGGGGGGATATCCAAGAGGGGGATTTGCCCTTGGAGCCTGGTTGCGTTCGTGTTTTGGAGGAGGATTGTCCGGTTGATATTTTTACATTGATGAATAGCCAAACTTACGAGGAATTATTGCCGGGAAGTATGGCCCTAAGGCTGCCCCAAATGTTAGGGGAAATCCGTCATCTAAGTCCACGTCAGTTGATTGAAGCGAAGTCCGGAACGTGGAGGGAAAAAGATCGGATGGATGTGGATGCCCTAAGCCGCTTGGAGCGTGAAAAGGGAAGCTGAATTCCTAATGGAAGAAGTCCCGACAGTTTTCCAATAAAATACGGGTCGGGGTGTTGATGGACATTTTCAGCGCCTCTTCATAGGGAACCCAGCGGTAATCGTCGGCCTCATCGTTGAGGGTCACGGAGGTCTCGCTGGTGCGGACGATGTAATTCAGCAGCAGAAAATGGGCCGGACGATAAAACTCGGTTGAGCCGATGCAATCCTGGATCATAACAAAGCGGATGTCGTGGATATCCAGTCCGGTCTCTTCCTTCACCTCACGGATGAGGGCGTCTTCATGTTTTTCGTTGGTCTTGATTTTCCCGCCGGGAATGCCCCACAGATTGCTCCATTTGAAGGTGTGGATCATGAGCACGTGATTCTGCGGGTTGACGATCAAGGCCCCCACGGTGGCCAGGGGGTGAAAGGCGGGTTCATCCCGGTGATGTTGGAGATAATGCAGCAGTCCCAGCAGATCTTTGAAAAGCAGGTCAGGTTCCTTGACCTTGAGTTTTTCCAGGGAGTCGTAACCTGTGAGCACGCCGCAACTCCGCAAGCCACCATGTTTGGCGGTCTCGATGTCATGTTGCATGTCTCCCACGAAAAGTGTTTCGGAGGGATCCAGATCCCATTCTGCCAGGATGCCGTGGATGGCCTTGCGTTTGTCCAAAATTTGAACGTAAGCCTTGTCGAAATAATGTTTCACCCCCAAACGCTCAGCCTGCACCTCGTAATGTTCCGCGTGGATGGTGCTGAGCAGAAAAATTTTCATGCCCTGACTTTGGCAGTAGTCCAAAATCTCCCGGGCATGGGGCAGAAGGGGAATGTTTTCCTGTAACAACTTGAAGGAACTATGATAATAATGTTCCAACTGCACCATGGTGGCTTCGGGCAGGTGGGTCTTATAAAAATCGGTAAAAGGCAGGCAAAACTTTTCCCGGAACTCCTCGGCACTGAATTCCGCTCGACCATAGTGGCGGAAGATTTCATTGGTGGCGCTGAGCACAGGCTGAAAGTCATCAGCCAAAGTTCCTGACCAATCGAAAAGAATGTTTTTGATTACCGCCATAAGCAACTCTTAACCCAAACTGACTCTGAAGCAAGTCCGGCCCGGAAAGGGTTTTTGACAGCAAAGAGGAGTCGGTTTAAAAAGACGGGATGAGCAACCCTGTTCCCCCCATTCCAGAAGGCTTACACACCCTGACCCCCTCCCTGAATTTGTCCAATGCCCGGGAAGCCCTGCGTTTCTACGGCCAGGCATTTGGGGCGGTGGAGCGTTTTTGTATGAACGCGTTGGACGGTTCGGGAAAAATTCTTCATGGGGAGATGCAGATCGGGGACTCGGTGATCATGTTTTGTGATGAAGCCCCGGACTGGGGGGCTCTGAGCCCCTTGAGTGTGGGAGGATGTCCGCTCAGCCTGAATCTGTATCTTGAGGATTGTGATGTCACCCATGCCCAGGCGCTGGCGGCGGGGGCACAGGAGTTGCGCCCCCCGACGACCTACCCATGGGGCGAACGTAGTTCCATGATCCGCGACCCCTACGGCTACCGCTGGGCCATCTGCACCCAAGTGGAACTGGTCAGCCCGGAGGAAGTGCAACGTCGCCTCAAAACCTGGCAGGGTTGAGAGTCTGAGGGTTATAGATGATGGAATCGAGGTTGCTCTACCAGAACTCTCCCAGAGAACCGGAGACGTCCCTCGATCTTGACTTGGAGCTGCGTGACTGGAATCACGGCCCCGCTTCAGTAGATGCTGAACAAGCCTCGCTGCTGGCATTGCGTCACGCGGCATAGTTCAAGTTGAACAAGGTCGTTGCGCCTTGATGAATCCGGAGCGTTTCTTGTTGTAATCAAGGGGAACGGAATCCATGAGAGAAAAATTTTGACGACTCTCGCTTCAGAGAACAAAGCGATCATGGATTTTCGTTTGAAGCCGACTTTGTGGTGAATCATAATGAAGAAGGTAAGCATGAAGGTGAGCCTCGGTTTCATCCATCCATTGGGACCATGATATCGAATCATGATGCTGCTTGAGCGGGTGCTCTGGCACAGGAAAGTGGAGTTCAGGCACTTCACGAACAGGCTTTTGGGTGGATTCATCATAACATACTTTGCAGATGGAACAGAGCAAACTGACCTCCATACTTAAGAACTGTATCACGCACCAGAGGTTGATTCAATTTCATGTTATAAAGCTCTAACAAGGCGACGACATCGGAATAATCCTGGGCACCTTGCTTCCTGTGAGGTGCTTTGGCGGCCTGAAGTTTCATGGCGATCAAGTGGAGTGGATCGGGCACGGGGACTGAAAAGCCCGGCACCAGTTCCACGGAGCGGAGGCCTCCAGTAGCTTCAACCATACGGCTTCATCCACCATCATGAAATCGACCCCCGGGCTGCTGCCTCCCTCTTTGTGGATGGTCTCATATTGGTCGAAAGCATGCACACGATGGAACAACTGGTAACCCAGCTTTTCCATCACATTCTGCCAAGCTTGGCGATAGGCGTCCGTGATGAGCAGGTCGATATCCCGAGTGAAGCGCGGAACACCGAGAAGAATCAAGGCATTACCCCCGACAATGAGGAAGGGGAGTCCTTCGTCCTGCGCCGTTCGTAGCAGATGCTGTAGGAAAAATTTCACTGTTTAGATACGCTCGAAGGGTTCAACGTCCTCGGGGAGGTGGCGGGTGCAGAAGAGCAGATGTTGAATGACGGAGATGAGAATGTCGTTCATGGAACTTTGATTTTTCAAAGGAGGCGGAGGCTTTCGGGGAGGCCAGTGAGTTCGGTTTCGACTCCATCGGGTTGCCAGACGATGCGGCCATCTTCCAACACGCGGAGGATCACCCCCTGGGTTGTGCCGCGTAGGGTTTGGACGCGGTCGCCGGGTTGGAAGTCGGCGGATTGACACAGCGAATGCACGGAGGCAACCATTAATTCACGGGACAGAACTCCTGTAATGAAGTGGGCTATGGCCGAAGAAAGTTCTTTTTTCCGAATATAAGGCAGATCACTGAACAGGGCATTGGAGAGAGTTCGGCCTATTTCTGCGAAAGTGTTGCCATTAAAAAACAGAAAAGGGGCCTGACGATGGCAGGACTTGAGAAAATCGAGGGTCTCTTCGAGAGTCAGGGTGTCTTGACGTTTTTGTTCCCACTCTCTTGCAGTCGAGTCGTGAGTTTCGTGGTGAGGGCCCTGCTGCGCTCCGCTTCTTTGACAGAGTCTTGAGTTGATCTGGGTGACAGATAACCAGTCCCAGTTTTTGAGAAAGTAGGCTCGGCTTTGTAACGGTGTTGGTTGGCCAATGCCTCCTCGATCACATCCTCTGTGGTCAGGTGTTCCAGCAGGTCCACTCTCAGCTTCATGATTCATAAGGTAACATGTCTCAGGGTCGGGGACAAGACTCTATTGTTTGAGATCGTGCGGGCCACGCTTTCATGTTCGCTGAGTTTTAAAAGCAGGACAGGGAATGATGGCAATCGGATCACGCTTTCTATTTTAACGAGCTAAGGTTGGGTTATCAAGGGAAGAGGGGGCAAAGGTTTAATGAATTTCTGAATAACTTAGAAAAAGGAGTTTTATTTTTGGGTTTTGATTTCTAAGGTGACTTCAGTAGATCCAAGTTCACAATGACCCAGGAGGTATGATGAGTTCCGAGTCTGCAAAGTCCCCGTCCGTGCCCGAATTGCCCACGTCGAAATCGCCGAAGCCGGGGCGTCCGCGTTGGTTGCTGCCGGTGTTGCTGGGTTTGGGGGTTGTTTTGGTTTTGGGTGTTCTGCTTTTGGTTCTGGGAGTGGCGGGTGCTGTGGGTTTTGCTTATTTCAACAATCAACGAATCAGCCCGCAGGCGGAGAGCTTGAATCCGCAGTCGGAAACGAAGTCGTATTTGCTTTGGCAACAGTCGCGCCAGGGTTTGCTCGGGAATACCATGGATGCTGCGGCGATGGAGGGAGAGCGCGCGGTGACGCCGGGGGTTTGGGATCGCTGGTTCAACTTGCCGCCGGATGCGTTGGCGCAGGAGGTGTTAAGGAAACGGCTGCCTGCAGGTTATGCGTTGAAGGAAATGACGTTGAGCGGTCACGAGCGGCAGGGAGAAAATCATTCGTTGAGGTATCGGCTGGTGTTGGTGGCGGAGGACGATCAGTTTTTGGTCCCGGTGCAGAGTGTAGCACCTGCGGGGGGCTCCAAGTCCCTGCTGCGATTTCATCCCTGGCTGATTTACGCGCGGGATCTGCCTGCGGGACGGAGTTATGCGGTGGATAAGGCGCGGAAGATTTCCAGTGCGGGTCAGAGTTTGGCTTGGGACTGGGAGTTGCGTTCGGTGCAAAGGACAGGAGAGGGCTGGCGGGTGTTGCAGGCGGACCCTCTGCCGTTTGAAAGAAGAGCAGAGTTCGAGGCGCGGGCACAGACGGAAAAGGCACCGGGCAGTTCCCTACTTTTGCGAAGCGGATCGGAGTTGTCAGGGGTGTCGCAGCAGACCCAGCAGGTTCGGACGGAGTTGGAGCAGAGGGTAGCATCGATCGAAGCGCAAGCGGGATCGTATCGGCAGAGGTTGATATCGGGTCTGCCTGCGGCAGGAGTGGATCGTGGAGGTGCGGGTGGCACGGGGACGCCGACGAAGGCTGGGGTGGGAACCTTGGCTGGTGCGGGCTCGGGAGCTTTGATCGGGGGTGGCCGGAGGCGGGGAAGGCGCGGCGATCGGAGCGGGGCTGGTGCGGTGGT
>JAAUTS010000233.1 GCA_012031345.1 Blastochloris sp.
GGGGCACCTGAGCATCCTCTGCAAAAATCGGGTCATGCCTCCTTGCTGGAAATGGAGGACGGGCAGTGGTTTCTGGCTCATCTTTGCTCCCGTCCGGTGGGTCCGCGTGGACGCTGCATTTTGGGTCGGGAGACGGCCTTGCAAAAGATTGAATGGACGGAGGAGGGCTGGCCGATTCTGGCCCATGGCGGGAATCATCCGGCCTTGGAATGTCCAACTTTGGCGCAGGTGCCGCCCAGTCCACTTCAATTGGGTTTTTATGATGATTTTTCGGGCCAGGTTCTCCAACCACGTTGGAACAGTCTGCGGGAAGCGACGGAGGGCTGGTTGCACCGGGTGCCGGAGTCGGCCGGGGGCGGAATCCGGCTGGAGGGACGCTGCTCGCTTGCCTCGACTTTTTGATCAAAGCTTGATCGGGGTGCGGGTGCAAAGTCTGGCGGTTGTGTTTGAGACGGAGATCGACTTTGAGCCAGAAGACGGACTGCAAAGTGCCGGGCTGGGTCTTTATTACAACACAAGCTGCCATTACTTGTTGGGCGTGGTGGGGGATGAAATCGAGGGGCGCGGACTCCAGATCGTGGCCTGCGATGCCCAGAAAACCTGTCGTCTGCCCATCCATCCTCAGCCTGTGCCTTCAGGCCCTTTGATCCTCAGGGCGGAACTTCAGCGGGAGCGGCTGCGTTTCAGTTTTCGCGCGAAGGCTTCAGAACACTGGCAGGAGCTGGGGCCGGAGTTGGATGCGACGATTCTCTCGGATGACTATCCCTTGGAGGCGGGTCTGGATTTTGCTTTCACCGGGACCTTTGCCGTATTGGCAGTCCAGGATGCCTCAGGTCTGCGTCGATCCGCTATCTTCCGTTGGTTCAAGTCCGAGCAACGGTGACACTTCACGCTTGAAGGACGGTCACAGGAATCGGTTCGGATCAGACCAAGGGAGGAATCAGCATGATTTTGTGGTCGCCTTTTTCCAGGTGTTGGAAGGGGCCGGGCAGGGGATTTTTCGGGAGAGGGCGGCCATGGAAATCGTGTTCACAGCCGGGCACAGGCTGGCAGGAGAGTTGCTTTTCTGTGCCGTCAAAGTTAAAGGTCCAGCTCAGGTTGCGGCTTTGCAGACCGTCCCGGATGACGGAAATACTACGGCTATGGCGGTCACAGCCCAGAACGGCCTGCCAGACTTCCCAAGGGATGAGGAAGGAACGATCCCAGTGCGCGAGGTTGGGACGCAGGGCGTGAGGGACCTGGGCTTCCTCCATGAGTTTTCCAAGTGGCGGGTGACGGTTTCGGCATCCTGCACTTCATCTCCCGGACAGACGTGGGCAAATTGGGCGCAGTGACTTTTGTTGTTGATCTGGAAGAAGGGAGGGAAGGGGCCGGAGCCTTCGTCCAAATTCTGTCCTGATCCCATGAGCAGGTTGTGTTCTGAGAGATTATTTTTCGACCCGAGCCAGGGCAGCGATAGGGAGACAGCCCCGATTTTATTACCCAGAATCATGTTGTTAAGAATACGGTGATCGGAGCCGGCATCTTCCACCGGCACGCGGTTGGTGCAGTAGGCCAGCCAGACGCCGAAGTTGCTGTTGGCGTAGAGCAGGTTGTGGGCGATGGTCATTTCGGAAACGTCGTGACCGTAAATGCCGTCGCCCTGCCGGGTAAGGGCGATGATGTTGTGATCCACCAGCACCGGGCCGCGGGCATATTCAAGGTTGATGCCGCTCCAAAGATTGTTGAGGATGACGTTGCGGGTGACACGGGTGCCCTTGAACTGACAGTCCAGCCAGAGGCCGTGGGCTTCGTTGTCCCGAATGAGGTTGCCTTCGATGCGTCCGTCAAAGAAGTAATGGAATTTGGCACCGCCGAACTCCCACCAGGGCGAAGTCCAGCCGAGGGCGTTGTTGCGTTCGATGTGGTTGTAAAGCAGTTGGGTGCCGGTTTGGCCGAGACCGCAGATGCCGCAGAGCCCGTTGTCGCTGATATGGTTGTTTTGAATCAGGTGATGACCCACCACAGTCCAGTCCACAGTGGCGTGTTCAAGGTCGGGGAAAGGGGGGCCACCTTCCGCCTTTTCCTTGGCACCTTCGATTCCACAATCGATCCCTGCGCCTTTAGCGTGGCGGATGATGCAGTTTTCGATGGTCCAGTGGTGACCCCCACGGGTGCTGAGGAGTCCGCACTGTCCCCAGTTATTGACACCCCAGCAACCGAAGTGATTGGCTCCATGTTCGATGGTCAGGCCGCGCAGAATGAGGTAACCGAGGCCGCGTTGGAGGGGGGGAGAAGACGGTGTGGCGTGTGCTGATTTCCAGGTCACGCGGGCCGGAGCGTCCCGGATTTTCCGGGAAATGAACCCGGAGCTCCAGACCGTCGGGTGAAACCATCCAGGTGCCGGGAAGCAGATCCAGATCGTTGACGTATTCCACTTCGGTCAGCATTTGACCTTGAGAGAAAATTTGGCCAAGGGTGGTTAAAAGCTGGGGGTTGGAAGAGCGGGAGCGTCGCTCCCATTCGGTATCGAGAGCGGCCAGTTTTTTTTGCAGATTGAGGAGGTCAGTTCCGCTGCCGTTGGCGTCGGGGTCATTGAGACGGTGCACGAAATTTTCCACCCGCTGGCTGAGTTCCAGCAGAGCCTCCTCAGCAGGGCGCGCGGGTCGGGAGCGATTGAAGTGGAGGAGGAAGGGATTAAAATTTCCATGGGTGACAGGGTCGCAATGGCCCTGATAAGCGGCGGCGCCCAGGGTCAGGGAGGAAAGGGGCAAACGGCAGAGCTGGGGGTGTTGATCCACGGAAAGCCAGGTGAGTTGGACACGATCTGAGCCACGGATGAAGACCGTGCCTGGTTCAAGGGCTTCATAAGAGATAGGGGCGTCTGCCCGTCCTCCCCGAAGGGGGTTGACCCTTTCCCGGTAGATGCCGGGATGAATAAGGATGCGATCTCCCGGCTGAGCCAGGGCGGCAGCGGCGTTGATGCTGGAGAAGGGTTGAGCCTCGGTTCCAGGATGAAGATCGGAGGCGTTAGGATGGTTTTGAGCGACGTGGTAGATGGGCATAAATGGATGGGTTAACCGGGCTGTGTGGAGCGTCATAAG
>JAAUTS010000078.1 GCA_012031345.1 Blastochloris sp.
GGCAGAGGCAGCGGGGAGCGGATGGTGGGGAGCAGTTGTTCTGGGCGGTCACTGAGCAGGAAGATGACGGAGTTGGCGGGGGGTTCTTCCAGGGTTTTGAGGAAGGCATTGGCGGCCTCCGCCTGGCCCAGACACATGCGGTCGGCGGCGATGATGCAGGCGATTTTGACGCGGCTTTGGCGGGCCTTGAGTTGAAGTTCATGTTCCAGATCGCGGATTTGTTCAACGGTCAGGCGGCGGGATTTGGATTCGGGGCGGATGAGATGTTTGTCAGGGTGTTGGAGTTGATCGGAATCGAGCAGATCGGCGGCGATTTGATGGAAAAGGGTTTCCAATTCCGGGAGGGAATCGCCCGTCAGCAGATAGGCATGAGCCAGGCGTTGGTCCTGATAGGCTTGGTGGAGGCGTTGCTTAATCCATGAGGCCGGGAAAGGCATGATTGACCTCCTTTAAGACAAGTTGGAAAACATCTTCTCGCGAGCCCTGGGCGGGGATCCGTTTGATGCGCTGAGGTTCCTGTTCCGCCAAGACACGGTAGCCTTGGACCACGGCCTGGTAGAAGGTTTTCGGCTCACTTTCCATGCGGTCGCCGGGTTCGGAGGCGGAACGTTGCGTGGCCCGTTGTTGTTGGCGGGCATAGGCTTCCTCCGGGTCCAAATCGAGGAGGAGAGTCAAGGTGGGCAGGGTGTCTCCGATGGCGAAGCGGTTGAGAGTTTCGACCACGAGGGGATCGAGGCGGCGTCCCAGGCCTTGGTAGATGGTGGTGGAGTCCAGGAAGCGGTCGCAGAGGACCCAGCAGTTTTCCTGGAGGCGGGGGAGAATCATCTTACGGACCAGTTCAGCGCGGCTGGCGGCGAAGAGGAGGAGTTCGGATTCCGCTTCCATACCCAGACCGGCGGGGTGATGTTTGAGCAGATCACGAAGACATTCGCCGAGGGGGGTGCCGCCGGGTTCGCGGAAGGAATGCACTTGGTGTTGACGTTGCTTAAGCCAGGAGCTGAGCAGGGCGATCTGGGTGCTTTTTCCGCAACCTTCTGAGCCTTCAAAGGAGATGAATCGGGGCTTCACAGCTAGAAAAATAGGGGCGGAAGGGAAGCTTGTTTCAGGGCATGTCCACGCTGGCGACGGCCATGGCGGCGATGCCTTCCTGTCGTCCGATGAAGCCCATGGTTTCGTTGGTGGTGGCCTTGATGCCGACCTGATCGATGCGGATCATGAGGGCTTCGGCAATGACGGCTTTCATGGCCTTGATGTGGGGGTTGATCTTGGGGGCTTCGCAGATGAGGGTGGCATCAATGTTGTTGAGGGTGGCTCCGAGGCCGTGAAGGATTTCGCGGATTTGTTCGAGAAAAATCCTGCTGGGCACGTTTTTCCAACGGGGATCGGTGTTGGGGAAGTGATGACCAATATCCGACTCTCCCACCGCACCGAGGATGGCGTCGGCGATGGCGTGGATGAGGGCATCTGCGTCGGAGTGTCCGTCCAATCCTGTTTTGTGAGGGATGGTGACTCCGCCCAGCACACAGGGGCGTCCTTCCACCAGTTGATGCACGTCATATCCGATACCGACCCGATTCATGGGTGTGACTGTAGGCAGAGGTGGCGAGGGAGGCAAGGGGGTAGTGACGAAAGTTGGGCCGGGAGTCTGCGAGGCGGTGGGTGTTGTGGGAATTTATTCCGAAGCGAGGGGTTTATGGATTTTTTTGGTGATTTTTTGCGAGCCCATTCCCCGCAGAAATCCAGGACGGTGACGAGGATGAAGATGAAGATCAGGACGGTGCAGAAGCCGTCCCAGCGGCCATATTCCTGATAGGTGTGAAGTTGGGTGCCGATGCCGCCCGCGCCGACGTAACCGATGATGGCGGCGGAGCGGATGTTGTATTCCAGCATCCAAAGGGAGTTGCTCCAGATGAGGGGCTTGGCATGGGGCCAGAGTCCGTATTGGAAGGATTGGAGGGCATCGGCCCCCATGGCACGGAGACCTTGCGCCACGTCGAGATCGACGGACTCGAAGGCGTCGCTGTAAAACTTGCCCAGATAACCGATGCTGTAGAAGGTGAGGGCGATGACGCCCGCCAGGGGATTAGCGCCGACGATAGCCACGGCGATGAGGGCCCAGATCAGGCTGGGAATGGTGCGGATGGCGTTGAGGAGAAGTCGAGAGGGCAGGACGAGCCAGCGGGGGGAGAGGGTGCGTGAGGCCAGAACGGCGAGGGGGAGGGAAAGGATCATGGAGAAGAGGGTGGCCATGATGGCGATTTGTGCGGTCTCCCCGAGTGCGACCAGAACTTTAGGAACGACGCTGAAGTCCGGTGGGAAAAACTTTCCGAGAAAGGCCAGCAGGTTACGTAGATAGTCGAGGTCGCGTCCAGCCCCCCGTAAGGCAGGGAGAGAGGAGGCCACTCCGAGCAGGACGAGCAGAACAATGAGGTGGGTGCTGCGCAGGCGGTGATGCCAGGGCAGGCCGGAGGGCGAGGCGGGGGTCATGGCTCCGGAGTGTGTTGACAACACCCCGCGCTGGTTCGTGAACAGACCTTCCAGGCATTGGGTCGGCTGGGATCGAGACAGAGGGTGGAGTCCGCGTAAATCTGCACCAGAGCGGGATCGTGCAAGACGCAGATCACGGTGGCGTTTTGTTCGGTCACGTAGTTTTTGAGACGGGTGAGGACCTGATGGGTTAATTTTTGGTCGAGCTGGGAGATGGGTTCATCTGCCAGCAGGATTTCAGGTTTTTGGAAGAGTGCGCGGGCCAAGGCGGTGCGTTGTTGTTCACCTCCAGAGACTTCCGCGACCATTTGTGGCTGAGATGGGCGAGACCGAATTCCTCCAACAAGGTCAGAGCCTCTTCTTCTTCCACCGAGGGAAAACCGAAGGAGGTTTGCCACCACTGGTAGCGGGCCAGGCGACCGCAGAGCACGTTGTTGAGAAGGCTGCTGTTGCCGATGAGTCGGAGATTTTGAAAGATGACTCCGACTTTTTTCTGATACTGGCGGGGATCATGATGGCAGCCTTCATTGCAGCAATAGGTCACTGAGCCTTCGCTGGGATTTTCCAAGCCGCACAACATACGCAGCAGGCTGCTCTTGCCCACTCCGGAGGCTCCGGTCAGGGCAATGAACTGATGGCGGGGCAGCTCCCAATTCATGTGACGGAAGAGCCAGCGGTCCGTGTCCCGGCGCAGCCCTAAATCCCGCACGGTCAAATGCGGCTCACAGGGCAGAGAATCCGTGCTGGTCTGTGTCGCTGGGAGGGGGAGGGTTTCCGCTATCATGGGAGTTAGGGTTGGTCGGGAGACTTAAGCTTACTTGGCAAGTCCGGTCAGCTCCAAGGCTTCGCGGATCGGGGCCAAGTGGGTTTCAGTATCCGTAGTGATGAGCTTGGAGGTAAAAACCTTGTCCCGCAAATCATGATTTTCGGGCAGGTTACATTTTTTCCAGAGCTTGGAGGAGGATTCCCCGGTCGGATGGGCTGAGAGCGGTGCGCACGGCGATGGTGTGGGTGGGGACGGGACCTTGTTGGGCCACAACTTTGAGCTGGGCGCGTTGTTCGGGTGTGAGGTGTTTGTCCAAATCCAGAACGTAGTAGCTCACGGCGGCGGCCTCGGCGTTTTTATTCAACACCTGTTCCACGGCGGAGACATAACCTGTGCCGTAGAAAACCTGACCTTGGCCGAAGTAGGCTTCGGGATCTTCTTGTGGTTTGAGCAGACCTTTTTTGATCATGTCCGTGTAGGGAATCAGGAAACCGGAGGTGCTGGTTTTGCTGGAGAAGGCGATGGCCTTGCCCTTGAGGTCCTCGACGGAAGCGTAGGGTTTTTCTTTGAGGGAGATCCAGTAGCTGGGGTAACCGGTTTTCCCGTCGATTTCGCCCACCATCAAAATATCGGCGGAACCTTGGTTGCGGGCCTTGACCATGTCGGTGGCACTGAGATAGGCCAGGTCGATGCTGCCGTTGGCCAAGCCTTCCTGAATGACCGCGCCGGAGAGGGGGATGATGACTTCGACCGGCAGGCTGAGTTCCTTGCTGAGAAAAGCTTCCAGATTTTGTTTTTCCTGGAGCATTTTGTCAGGATTTTTATCCGGCTTGAGAGCGACGACGAGCTTTTGGACAGAGAGCCCTTGGGTGGGGCTGGTTTCGGCTGCCGGTTGGCAGGCTTGAAACAGGGACAGAGCGGCCAGGAGCGATAAAGAGAAGAATTTTTTCATTGAGCGATACAATACTGAGACCTATTCTCAAGTCAAGCGAAAGAGAGGGGAATGGGGGAAAGTTTTCAGTGATCGGTTATCCGTGTTCCGTTTTAGGTGGGGATGGTGAGAGGGTCACGCGGAGGCGCGGAGGGCGCGGAGGTGAGGGAAGTCCGATTGCAGGTGGATTTGGCAATTCCAGGTTGATTATCTGAGCAAACTATTCTCCTTACTTTTCTTTTCGATAATCACCCTTATTTAAGAAGCGAAGCCCAATTTGGATAATAATTTGCAACACCATCAATCCGATCCACTGGTTTCCCTAGAAATGCTTCCCAAGATTGAATGTGACGTGAATTGCTGAAGGCTCCGAAAGTGACCTTGAGCGATGGAGTTTCTGAGCTGGATTTCAGTAATTTCTCAGGATCAAAATCCGGGTTCACCAGAATCAACTGCTGGATCTCTTTCAGGCGAGATCTCAAATCCGATAAGGTTTTTTCAGTCAAATCTCCCCCGGCAATTACTTTGGAGAGCTTGCTTGATGGAAGTCCTTGCACCTCCTGAGCCAGCCCAACCCCTGTCATTGTCCCAGTTTCGTTGATGTAACTTCTCAGTGACCTGCCCGGTTGTTTTCCGAAGGCTTTTTCGCTCTGGATTAACCACATATCAGGTTTGGATTCCCCGACCTGAACAGAGTTTTTAGAAACATAAATAGGAAATTCAGGTTGGTTTTTCGGCCAGGTAACGACGATCACAATTCCTGCCAAAGTCGCGGCTGGAGGCAATACCCAATTTCTTAAAGGGGGCCAGTCCTTATTAAGTCCTCTGGCTGTAAGGGCAGCAATCAAAGCCAGAGACGGTAAAACCCAAAGCCAGATTGATTCAGCAACCGAACTGAAAGTTGCGGCCACTGCAAAGGCCAACCAAATCCCCAGAGACAGGGCCAACCAAGGAGTCCGATTGGAAGGCCAGCAGATCATCAGAATTGCCGTCCACCCCATGATGTATAGAAGCCGTAAAGGCCACCCAAACTCCACCAGCCAGGTTAAATGGCTGTTGACCAGGGTTCTGTAGCCTTCTCCGTGATTTAACGGTTGATACCACTCCATGTAGGCCGAGCCAGCATTACCCAGACCCCAGCCGGAAGGGGCATCCTGTATCATCCGGGGAACCTGCTGCCAAAGGTTGAGCCGATTGGAGATAGATCGATCCTGCGCCACAACACCCTGCCCATACCTCTCATGAGCCCGAAAATGGAAAACGGCCCCCGCCAGAATCAAGGCGGAAAGGGTCAATCCGATCCATAGAGAACGAGGTATGCGTTCCCGATGAGCCAACCAGAGCAAAGGAAGTCCTCCTGCTGCCAAAGCGACCAGTCCACCACGGGAAAAGGTATGAATCAGGCAAATTCCCAGTCCTGTAAAGAGGGTTAACGCCACCCAGAATCCCCAGCGACGAAAAGTGTTCAGCACCCAGACAGCCAACATGAGCATCACGATAAGGGCCGCCGTCTTGTTGGGATTGCCTAAACCCCAGTCCATGCGCCAAACCTCGTTGAAAAAGAACTCTTTGGGCATTACTTGACCGTTTTTGGGGTGTATTTGGCTTTCCAAGCCTGGGCCAAAAGTTCGTTGGGTAGATAAACCCGAAGTGACGGGCTGATAAGCTCCGCTTCATTGGCTTCAAAAACCTCTTGGTTCAGATAATCACCAATAAAGGGGGACTGTTTTAATCTTTCCGCCACAAGTTTTGCCATCTCCTGCTTGGAAAGTTCCCTGGCTTTACGTTCTTTGATTTTTCCCTGGCAAATCAAAAAACAGATCCCGCAAGGTCTCCACTTCCATGCAACTGCTGTGCCCCAGTTTTTCCTGAGCTTTGAAGATCATAGGATAGCCAAGAGCCATGGATTGCGCGTAAAACCGCTTGCCTCCCGCATAACCATGCTCGAGATCACCCGTTGTCACCAACCACAGGCACTCAGAGCCAATCGCGGTGGGTATATCATAGGAACTGTTGACGTGGATGTTGATGGCCCAGAATCGTTCCGGCTTACGCAGGGCGAGACGATGAGCCCATTGGGCTCCCCGGGAGAAACCATACAACAGATAATCAGATTCGGGTATGCCAGTATCCTTTACAAATTCCGCCACCCCTTTTTCCCACATGACGGCATAGTCATCGAACATATCATCCACCTTTTTTAGCTCTTTACGCGCCAGTTCATCAGAGCTTTTTGCCGCACTCCACTTCCCTGGGGTTGACCAAGTCAACACGGCTAGATTGTTTTCAGATGCATATTTCAACATCTGCACAGCGGGAATTCGTAGTTGATCCTCCGGCCTGTCGGTATCGTAAAGCAACTGCTGCATCAGAGACTTACGGTCACTCACCCAGGTGCAGTAGGCTATCACCCCGGAAAGCTTGGTTCCATCTTTGGCCCCAGGCGGTAAGCGCAGGTAAAATGAGATTGGAGAAAGTCCGTCCACCTTGGGTTGGATGATTTTCTCAAGAACCGTGGGAATCCCAACCCGTTTGCTTTGGAGTCCGGACCAGGCTTGGGCCGTTTGCTCAGAAGGTAGGCTCACCAGTTCAGGGTTTTTAAGATCAAGGCCATTTTCGGAAATTTTTTCTGAGTTGGAAAGATCCATCCAGACAGGTTCTTTTTTTGCGCCGCTGAAGCAAAGTAGGTCCAGATAAAGGATTGAAAATCTTTCTCTGCGGATGGTTTTACTTCCATCCATGCCAGTTTTTTTCCCTCCTTGCGTCCTTCCTCAAAAACTTTTTTAAACTTCCCCAGCTCCACATGATCATTACTGGAAGCCAACAATCCAAAGGCATTCAGGCGTTTGGCAAAGTCTTGCGGAGGAACGGAGTTATAGCTGGCCCAAGCTGCGATTTGTTCGGGAAATTCTTCAAAAATCTCGGCACAAATTCTGAAAGTGTTGGTGTGTCTTGGGTAAAAACAAAGTGGGACATTCTCACCCACAATTTGGCGCACTTGTTGAATTATCAGAGGGCTGATGCCTTTCTTGGCCCTGTAATCCTTGCTTTGCATCCATTTAAAAAGAGAACCATCCTCGTTGATTTCGATGTGAATCAAGGCCAATCCATTGCTGTTCACTTCATTTACCATTGGGCGAAACTCGCCTGCGTTTCTGGTTTGCGAAGGGATCGTGTCTTTCGGTTATAGACATGGATTTGCACGACAGCGGCCACGGGCTTTTCTTTGGGGAGGGAGTAAGTGATATAAACCCCTTTGGTTCCTTGCCATTGTCCTTCCAGAATGATCTCAGGGAACAAGGAGGGTTGAGCTGGCGGCGGCTCTTTTGGGGCTGGTGCTGGTGCTTGAGCGATGACCATGTGTTTTGTTTGTAGAGCCGCCCAGGCGGTTCCTAATGCTTCGGAAGGAAGCCAATTCAAATCCGGGCTGCGGGGATGGAGTTGAGCGGGAGTGGCTTTGGTTTTGGTCTCCGTCACCATCCAGGTGCCTTCAGGCTTTTTGACGGATTCGGCAAAGTATTTCCAGAGAAAGGACTGGAATCCGGAGGTGTTGTTCGGAGCAAATTCGATCCAGGTCCATGACTTGCCTTGGTTGCGACCTTCTTTAAAAGCGGCTTCCAGTTCGGTTCGGTTGGAGAGGTTATTCTGACAGGCGATGATTCCGGGGGCGGTCAGATTCTTGTTCCAATTACCTTGTGGCAGGGTGTTAAAAAAGCACCAAGACCGGATCTGTTCAGGAAACTGGTTAAGAACTTCACTGACAACAGGGACAGCTTCTCTATTGGCAGGATAAAGGCAAAGAGGCACATCCGGTTCATAAAGATCCCGGACCTGCTGCATAACTAGGTTGCCAACGGCACCCTTCTTTTTATCCATTCGAGAGACCAGGGAACCGTCCTCGTTGATTTCCAAATGAACAAAGGCCAGTTGGTGCGATTGAATATCATTCACCATTTGGTTCAAGGCTGTTTTGGCGGCGGTCTGCAGGACAGCGCGTTCTGTGCGGTTATAAACATCCACTAAAACGACCACGGCGAGAGGCTTTTGATTGGAGGAAGAATGACTAACGTAAACCTTTTTTATGCCGTCGGAGGGCTTCTCTAAAACCCTCAGACGCAACGGCTCGGCGGCTTCAGTTGATTCAAGAAATACGGCAAAAAATAAAAAGCCTGCCAGGATTCCGCCCAGCCTTGAAAAAAGCCTTAACATAAGGCGTGTCATGCTCCGTACTGTATATTCTTTGCACTTGATTCAAAAGGTAAAAAAAGGAAAAGTTCTCCAAAAGAATCGTTCTGAAGTCAAGTCAACCCAGGCTACTTCTAGACAATTATTTCACGACAACCATAAGCTAATAAGCTTTATCAATTTTTTATTGAATTTTTCTACGTTTTAGACTTATGAAATAATTGGATTCAGTCGAAAAATTTAAATTTTTAATGGACTCCTCTATAAATTTGTCGAACTCTTCTGAAAAATTGGCTTCATTTTCCTTGGTTTTGAGTTGATAACAAATACCAAGTCTGGGGTCTTCTGACAGCTTAAAATCTTTTGTTCTCCGCAGTTTAACGTCACCTTTTTTATAGTAAATATAAATATGAAGTAAAATCCCATCTTTTGTTTTTATTGAGGGAATAAGACCTTGTGAAGCCGTTTTGTCTGGATTTGGAATTAGTTCAACATGATTCTCATATCCAACGGATATTAGCCACCCTCCGTCTTCTGTTGTGTTTACGGAATAACTGGTATCTTTAGGGTTCCAATCTTTTAGATACTTTCCCGTTGTTGTGCCAGAACATGCTTTATGAGCAATTTCGAAAAGAAGAGTTTGAGCTTTTTGCTTTAAATCAGTAGACAAAATTTGTTTTTCTTCAGATTTAGTGTTATTCACAAAAAATAAAATTGTAAATATATAATAGAAACATAAAAAGTTTGGTTTCATGGTCAATACTAAGGGGTTCCTGCTGGCCATTCCACTATAGGTGATAACATATTAGCCGCACCAGACCAGCGTTGTCTAGTGGTTGCGCGCTCAGATCCAGAAACGTGTTTCAAGACATTGAAAGCATTTGTAACGGATTGGCCTTCACCCCCCATCCAATATTTACCACCGATTTTACAACAACCTTCCCAGTTATTCCAATTCTGAGCGGATACAATTGGTGCATAATACCCCAAATAAGAACCTGATGGGCCGCCAGTTTCTCCTTCACTCATTTTTGTGTGGTCAGGCTCCTCCAAACCGTTCCAGCTGGCATGCCTAGGATATATAAGAACTACTGTGCTACCAGTCACGCCAATTAGTTGTAATGATTGATGCATCAGGAGAGCTAACACGCGACAATCCCCATTTCCACCATCTAAAATCCTCCAGGCATTATTAGTAGTGCCACCTAGCCCTGCTGAACTAAAATGTGAGCCTGAGACCGCTTCCATGCCAATGGCTGTTACAATACTATCTACTGTACTTTTACCATTTGCTTTATCACACCAGTATTCAAGACGCTTTTTAGTTACTGGTCCAATCGGACTATCCCAGGTGCATAACAAAGGTGTCGATGTTGTACTGCTGATTGTTCTCCAGTTACTGGCTTCGCTATCAGTTGAAATACTCCATGTGGCAGTAAAACTCCCCTTGTAAACTATAGCTGAAAGAGTGCTTGTAGTAGTGTGGTCCTCTAGCGTAGCTTCAGTGCCCGTAAGAGTCAGATCCTTATTTTGATACGTTAAATTGTTTCCAGATTGACTGGCAATAGCCTTTATTTTTACACTTTTTGAGAGCGAATTTAAGTCAGGTGTAATACTAAATTTAATTTTTAAAGTTGGAGACGATCCCTTTTTGTAGCAGACAGGTTTTTGTATCGATTCGCCTTTCTTCCACTCAGGTGAAGCAATTTCATTCCCTGTGGTTGCTATAGCTTCGCTTGCATCGATGATACGCTGATTGCCTGTGCCACTAAATGAAATCTCTTCAACTTCCAGCTTAGGAACATAAATCTCATAAGTAAACGTTTGGCCTTCGGTGCAGATCACTTCTCCTTCCTCTTCATCTTCATAGGTGTGCGTTAGCGTCAGGGTGACCGTCACCATTTTGCCCTCGCAACCTTCTCCAAATGTCACTGTTTGAACATCACCATCTCCATCTGAGCAGACTGCGGCCTCATCATCAGCACTGATCTGCGTGTAGACCGAACCGCCATACTCTTCTGCCGTAATAGTTAAGACATCATCTACACCAAGTACCATCTTGCGATCGGTGTGAGCAGGGTCGGTTGTTACTCTACCTGCTTCTGCCGTCTGGCAGAGAACCCATAGCAGGCCAAGAATTTTGATGAGATTCAGGCTGAGTTGTTTCATGATTTTTGTTTTCGGTGGATCGGATAAAGATCATCAATTGGGTTTCTTTTTGGGATATTCTTTCAAAAGCTCTTTGTATCTCGCGTTCTTTTCCTCTTTCGTCAGATTCAAATTGCTGTGAATACTGGCCAGTTGAATGTTGTAACGCTGCTTGGGGTTTTGCATGAGTGGTATCATTTTCAGGGCCTTCTCGTAGTCCCGCATCTCATGGATGTAGAAAAAGCCCAGAAGCTGCATTTGATCGCCCTTTTTTTGCTCATTATCCGCCGCCTCTATCGCTTTGAGTAAGGCGGCTTCTTTCTCCTTGAGGGATTGGAGGATCTCCGGATTTTTGAGCGGCAGCAGCTTGGTATCTTTCAATTTCCCCTTGTCATCATAGTTGAAAACCGTGGTGAACCCTTTGTCATCGATTTTGCGGAGAAGCTTGCCTTTTTCATCGTAAGAATACTGAAGCACGGGGACTTCCTTTCCTTCTTCGAGACGCACCACCTTTTTCACCTTCCCATACAAAGGCCCGGGTGTTTTGTAAGTCTCAGTGACCAGATGCCCTCGGGTAATCGATTCCCTTTCAAAAATTCCCAGTTTGTTGTCAATTTTGACAAACTCTTCCTTACCTGCGGTGTTGACACGTCGAAGTTCCGGCAATTCAAATTCAGACGTCACCTTGCCGACCAGATAAGTCCACTGTCCATCAGACAGAATATGACCCGAGCCAGCATCCCAGACATACGTGGTTTGCCCGGTTTCCTTGTCCGTAAGCTTCAGATTAGGCTGAACCTCTTCGGTCACTTCAAACTGATAAGTTTCTTGAGAACCCTCCGCCAGTTTCCAGGAGGAAAGGGCGGCATCAAAGCCGGTAACCAGATTTTTCGCAGCCACGCTTTGGACTTTGGGCCGCTTCTCCAAGGTAAAGCTGTGGAGTTTGTTGTTGGCATAGATACCCTTGGGGCTGCCCGTGGAGGTCAAATCCAGCTTAAATGGCGTTGAAGGAGATCCCTCCTCTTTGATTTCCACCGCCATATTGCCCGAGTAAACCCAGGTCAACTGGCGTCCGGTATCGGTTTTAAGACTTTTGATCCGCCCGTTTTCGTAACGGAGATTCCAGCCATCTTCCCGTGAAATGTTGATCTCCTTGCCGTCAATGACACCCTTCCATTCCTTGTCGAGGCTGTAAAAGGTGTTGGCCTGTGCCCCGTCCTTGCGCAAATACATGGTCTTTCCGCAGATCAGGGTGGCCTGCAACATCTTTTCTCTTTTCAAATAGGCCGTGGCTTCGGTTAACGGCAGCCACCATCCTTTACCCAGGCAAACGGATTCACTTTGTCGCTCTGAGGAGAACTGGGCGCGAAGAGGCAGTTTGAGATCTTGACCAAAATCCACCTCACCGTATTCCCGCCAAATCTCCAGGTAACCCCGTGCATTGGAGGCCCCCAAAGTTGTTGAGGGTGCAGATAGATCCACTGGAGCCGCCACCAAGGGCTCTACTGTAAGCAGGGGCAGAACTGCCAGAACCAAAGTGCTAAGGGCTCGGTGGATCATGGATGTCATCCGGTGATTTGCCCCGCATCACTCGAAACTGTCTTCGTCTCCGGGGTCCACCTCGTCACATTCTTTTTGGGTGGTATTCTTTTCCACAGAAGTTGGTACTTTGGCCCAGACAGAGGCGTCCAAGCTGGCCAAAGCCAGGAGGAGCAGTAAAAGATGTTTCAGGTGTTTCATGGAATGTTTCCTCTTAAGTGTTAGAATTATTTACGTAGTTAGTAGGTGGCCTAACTTTTGTCCATGACAATCTTTCATTAATTCTTTACTTATTAACAATAAGATTCAATCGGCTGATTTGACCATTAAGCCGCAGGCACCCGTCTTTTGGGGTTGTTGGCTATATTGTAACCTTGTCGCAACACAATCGACGGATTCCATACTCCCTTGACCAGGTGAGTTGTCAGGAAGGCTTTATTTTATGCCGTTGAGAACTCTCCAAGGCTCAACAAGGCTTTCATGTGGAATCCAGCCTGACAAAGTTGAATGGATCGTCGCGGGATCAACCTGATCCCCTTGGTCGATGTCCAACCAAACCCCTTTGGGCAAGCGATGTCGATCCAACCTTGCCTGCAAAATGGCCTCAAAATAGGCTCTGACAAAACGATCCAAATCATGATCCATGGCGTGACCACGCTGGGCCAATTCCACCCAAAGCCAGGGTTTACCCAAAGCTCTGCCCTGCTTGAAATACAGCAAGGAGGCTCCGTTCCGTTCATCCTTTCTCCCACAGACCACAATCCCAGGGGGCATGATTTCTGACTTTTGGGGTTGATCCCACCAAGCCGCAGAATAGGCGCACCAGGATAGAACACGCTCCGGCTTCCATTCCACAAACCTGCCCGTGAAATGCGCTCCTCCGGAAATCCATGGATTAAAACAGGTAGGTCTTTCTTGAAAATCTTTCGAAGTCCCTCTAACAGGATTTCTCCCGAGCCTTGGGAGGCATAATAATAACCTCTCCCATCGGTCAAGAGGTTCACGTCAGAAGCAAAGGAAAGACCCACCAAACCCAGTCGATTCTCTAGGGCAAACTTCTGCCAGATCGGTTGACGCACCAGAGTTTCTCCATTTCCATTGCAACCGGGTGCCAAAACCAGAACGGCATCCACTATCTTGGGGCCTCCCCGCCAGACAACCAAGTCCGCCCGATTCATGTCGCGGATCGGCTTCAAGGAAATCTTTTCAAACTCACTTCCTGCGTGAAGTTGGCCACAAAGCGTAATTATCAAGAAAATACACGCCCAGTGCAGACAGCTTGAAAACTTCCATTGCCCCAGTTGCTTAGCACTTCGCAGGATTTCGACCAACTGGATTACAGAAGCCGACTCTTGCTTTTTCATGCGTCATAGCCCGACTAGAAAGTGCTCTTGGAAACGATTTCCTGAGACAGTCGTTCAATCGCCTGATTGGCAATCTGACTGGCGGGATATTGACGCTGGGCGATGGCATACCAAGTCAGGCTGTATCCCAACATTTTTTGGGCCTCTGCCTCCTTTGCTTTGTTGATGGCTGAGACAAATTCTGCCCCCTTACCTGACAGCTCTCCCCGCAAGGTGTTTAATTTGACATCTGTGGGCCAATCTCTGATGGCCAATTCCACCGTTTCCCAAGCACCAAAAACATCCCCGTTGGCCCGGAACAAATTGGCTTTCTCCATCGCCAGCTCCGCTCCCTTGACTTTTTCCAAAGCCATTTTTAACTGCTCTTGTCTTTTCGCATCATCCTTCATGGCCGGGGCGAACAAAAGCTGCTTCTCAAAGATTCCCCGAAAGTTGTTTTCCACCACCATCCGATCAAACTCCGTGAGTGATTGAGTCTGGACATCCTGTGAATTGAAGAAAGTCAGTGCCTTGTCCTTGAGATCGGGGTTGCCCGGCCACGTTTCCGCAGCAGTTTGAAACTCTTCCATGGCCAGTTTTAAATCACCACTTTGGGCCGCCAATTTGGCTTTACCCAAACGAAGTTGACTTTCCAGTTTGACCGCATTAACGATGGCCAGAGGCTTGGTGACATCAAAATCTGGAGCGACTTGCTTCATTTCCTCCAACAATTTCTCCAAGCTGCCAAAATCTCTTGCCTCAATCATGTTTTGCATCCGTGACAATCGCCGCGTAAAGGCTTCCACCTCTTTCTTTTTCGTTCGAGGCAATCCGAGAATCGCTGGATGCAGTTCGTTCAGCATGAATCCCTCCTGAAGACGGTCGGTGGCGGCGGCGATTTCATTTTCCGCCAGGCGATGATTGAATACGTCAATAGTGTTCTGCACGTCACGGGACATTTCCAGTGAGGCATTGACCTGCTGTGCCATGGACAGAGGATAATCGCCCTGATCAAAAATCCGCCTCCAAAAATCCGCTGCAATCAGAACATGGTGGGTTCTTCCGCTGTCAAAGAGTGTCGTAATGTATTGGGCGAAGTCATCTTTGGCCTTGTCGAAAAGTTTCTCGGCTTTGAGCTCATTGATTTTGATCTTCGCTTTGAGTTCCAGAGATTTTAAATATTCTTCGGTCAATTCTAACTTACCCATAACAGAGGTGACGGATGGGGTATTGCCTCCAGGTCCTGCATTATCGGAGGGGGCTCCATTGGGATCGCTGTTATTAGGAACCGTGTTCTTGTTATTGCCACCACGATTCATCCGACGTTGATATTCGATTTCCTCCTGTCGTAACCCGTCAGACATCATATCTGCGTTACGGTTGGCGTTATCAATTTCTTTTCTTAGCGATTCGTTTTTCCGATCCAGCAATATCGAAGTTTTGTCGGCATTCCAAATGGACTCGATACGATTGGCGAGTTCCCAACTCACTCCAGCATCGATATTTTGGTATTCGGCCAGCTTGTAGAGTTGCTTCCAAGCCTCGGTGGTCTTTCCTTCACGAAGATATTGAAGCACCTTGCTTGAATCCGTCAGGTAGGCTTTGAGTTGATCCTGGGAGACTTCCCCCATGCCGAGATACTTCTCAAATCGGGCACGCATGTTGGGGTCTTCGATCCCACCTCCTCCGAGTGCATCCCGTGCAATAATCTTGGTTTTGACCCGATTGTTGGCATCCAAAGC
>JAAUTS010000234.1 GCA_012031345.1 Blastochloris sp.
GCCACCTTTCCCTCCACCGCTTGCTACATCCAGCACGAGCTCGGTGCCAACCGCGCCGCCGCCTTCGACATCCAAGCAGCCTGCTCCGGCTTCCTTTACGGCTTGGTCGTGGCGGATCAATTTCTCCGCTCCGGTCTTTACCAAACCATCCTTGTCATCGGCTCGGAAAAACTCTCCTCCATCATTGACTGGAAGGACCGCGCCACCTGCGTTCTTTTCGGGGACGGAGCCGGAGCGGCCATCGTCCGATCCAACGGTCAAAACTCCCAACTGCTTTCCTGTGATCTGGGCAGCAACGGCTCCCTGCACGACATCCTTTACCTGCTCAACGGCAACACCGCCGCCGCCAACGGAAAAGAAGTCGGGCCGGACGGTCCCTGTATGATCATGTCCGGGCAGGATGTTTTCAAACAGGCCGTAACCGAGATGGCCAAGTCCGCCCGCAAATCCATGGAAGCCGCCGGAATCGAAGTGGACGATCTCTCCTGGGTCATCACCCATCAAGCCAACATCCGTATCATCAATGCCCTGGCCGAACGCCTCAAAATTCCCGCAGAAAAGACCTACATCAACGTCCACCGCTACGGCAACATCTCCGCCGCCTGCATCCCCGTGGCTTTGGACGAGGCCTCCGAGGAGGGCAAACTCAAGCGTGGTGACAAAATCCTCCTCGTCGCCTTCGGAGGTGGCCTCACCTGGGCCTCCGCAGTCATCGAATGGTAAATTGCATCAATCCCGGCAAAGCATCCATTTCGACAGCACTTGGCCCTCAACATTGAGTTGCCTCCCGCACGAAACAGTGGGATGTTGAGTTTTGGTATGTTGAATCGAATCCTGCTTCCCCTCTTCTTAACTCTTCTCATCGCCCTGCCCGGACGCGCGGATGAACTCGACCTCAAGGGCTGGGGCAACTTGCCATTCAAGACAACGACCGCGTCAAACCTCTGGACAGCTTTGCCGAGGAAAGCCTGACCCGCCTCACTGGCAAAACCCGCCTCAAGCTTCAGGACAAACCTGGGAACCCAACGAATGGGTTCTTTCCATGCTTCTCGATACGAAATCCTGGGCGGATGAACCTCTCATCCTCATCTCGCATCGGCCCTTGGTTGAAAAACTCAAGCTCGATCCCAAAACCAAAATCTTTTCCTTCAACACCGTGGCCCCTTCGGAGGAACTCAAAGCCATCATCCGCGAGGCTCATGAGCTGCGGCGGGCCGAGAAAACTCTGAGCCGAGAACAAATCGAAGCGGAAAATGTGGGCATGCGTCTCACCCTCTTCACCCGCATCGCCGATGGCTCAGCCTTCCTGCTCGTGCCCCCGCCCGCACCCGCCACCGAGCTGGAGCCCTGGCTCACCCCACCCGCCGCACAACCCACCTATCCCGGTGAAACCTATGAAAAAGCCGTGCAAAATCTACAAGGCATGGCCCGCAGCTATCTGGCCCGCGACAGCTTCCAGCTCAATCTTCAGGCCAACCAACTTCGCGGTCAGCTTCGCAGCCTCAACCCCGACCTTTATCCCTCCGACTTCCGCCTGAATATCGAGGTCTTCTACAATCGTTCAGATTTTTTTGAACTCTCCACCTTGATCTACGGACTGGCGCTGCTCCTGCTCGTCATCCAGCATATCAAACCTCTCAGCCCCTGGCTGAACTACTCCGCCTATGCTTTGGCCATCCTGGGCTTCCTCCTCAACATTGCCGCCATCACCCTGCGTTGCATCATCGCCCAACGTCCCCCGGTCACTAACATGTATGAGTCCGTCATCTGGGTCGCTTTCGGAGTCATCGCCTTCGGTCTGATCTTCCTCTGGAAATATAAAAGCTCCTTCTACCTCCTGGCCGCCCTGCCCGCCGCCATCTTCAGCCTGCTCTTGGTTCACCAACTTCCCATCGCCATGCCCCCGCGGCTCGATCCCTTGGTCCCGGTCTTGCGCAGCAATTTCTGGCTCACCATCCACGTCCTCACCATCACCCTCAGTTATTCCGCCTTTTTGCTGGCCTGGGCCTTCGCCCACATCATTCTTTTCCGGGTGATTCGTAATCCCAAAGATTCAGCGCGCGAGGATCATGGTCTGCATTTTTGGCTCTATCGTGTCCTACAGATCGGCATCCTCCTGCTGGCTGTGGGCACCATCCTGGGCGGAGTCTGGGCCAACTACAGTTGGGGCCGATTCTGGGGCTGGGATCCCAAAGAAACCTGGGCTCTCATCGCCCTGCTCTCCTACATCTTCGCCCTACACGGACGCTTGGCCGGGTGGTGGGGTAAATTCGGCCTGGCCGTGGCCAGTATAGTTTGTTTCATGTCCGTCATCATGGCCTGGTATGGAGTCAACTTCGTGCTCGGCGTCGGCCTTCACAGCTATGGCTTCGGCCTTGGTGGAGAGGAATACGTCATCGGCTTCCTGCTTCTGGACGCCGCCTTCCTCGCCATCGCCATCTGGCGCAGTCGCCAAACTAAAACCGCGCTGGAACCGGCCACCTGAACGAAGTTTAAACCCGTGAGGCACGATGTCATCATTGTGGGTGCCGGTCCTGCCGGCTCACTCTGCGCACGTCATCTTGCCCGACAAGGATTTTCCGTTCTGCTCTTGGACAAAGCCGCCTTTCCCCGACCCAAAATCTGTGGCGATTGCCTTACGCCGCGAGTCTGGTCGCTCTGGGAGCAGGAGGATTTGACCTCCCCGTTTCAAAATCTTCCCCACTACTTGATTCAACGCTTTTATCTTTCCTGCAATCGTGACTCCCCCCTCGAAGTGCCCCTGCCGCCGGAACTGCCGCAACATCGGGCCGTGTGCCGCACCTTGCTCGATCACTGGTTGCTCCAGGAAGCGGAAAAGTCCGGGGTCAAGGTTCTCAGCAACACCACGGTGGAACGAATCTCCGGCTCTCATGAACTCCTGACCTCTCAGGGCTCCTTTTATGGAAAAATTCTGATCGGTGCCGACGGCCGCAACTCCTTCGTGGCCCGACAACACCAACTCCCCCCCGGCCCGCCCGCCTGTCGTCGCGTCGCCTGGCAGGCCCGCATCCGTGGGTGGAAAAACAATATCCCCTGCACTTCAATC
>JAAUTS010000079.1 GCA_012031345.1 Blastochloris sp.
TCCAACGGTCCAGGATTCTCGACCACTCTTTTCCGTTACAGGTTTTGCCAAAAATCATCGAAGCCTGCCTGTTCACAGGCTTGGCGATGCTTATCATCCACATACGCTGTCATGGCCACAAACCGCAGCTTCCGCTTCGAGCTCTTTTCTCGCATCCTCGCCAACACGGAAAAGCCGTCCATGTCCGGCAAACCCAGGTCCACCAAGACCAGTCTGAGATCTTGGTGTTCCGCATACGCTATGGCTTCATAACCGGACGACACTCCGATGACTTCCCTGATCCCATAAGTTTTCAGGGTTTCCGTAGCCACCAAACGATTAATTCGATTGTCTTCCACGATTAGAACTGTCCCCCGGATGAAACTTCGCTTTCCTGATGAGTAAGCTACGGGCTTATCCAATTCTGAAATTCCTGTTTGCTCAGCAAGAACAGCCAAGGCCAGAGAAACCTGGAATGAAGAACCCCGGCCTTCCGAACTATCCAGAGTTATAACCCCACCCATGCGATTCAGCAACTCTTTGACAATCGCCAGGCCTAAACCGTTGCCCTCCTGGGGTCGCGCGGGATTTTGGATTTGATAGGACCTGGAAAAAATTCTTTCCCGATCAGCCAAAGGTATTCCCCTGCCGGTATCTCGAATGGTGAATTCAAAATGACTCAACCCTTTGGAACTATCAGTTGCTGGTTTGACCCTGACTTCAAAGCCAACTTGTCCCTTTTCCGTAAAGCGAACGGCATTCATCAACAGGTTGAGGATGATTTGCCTAAGTCGAAAGGAGTCGCCTCGAACGGTGAGGTTGGGCAGCTCTGTCAATCCATCATCTTTCAGTTCAAGTCCCTTGACTGCCGCCAAAGGCCGCATCAACCTCAAGACCCCGGTCAAGAGCTCCTTGAGTAGGAAAGGCTCATTCATGAGCTCAAAATGTCCCTCCTCAATTTTTTCCAAATCCAGCAGGTTATCCAACAAAACCATCAGAGAGCCGGCTGACTCGCGAATTCCCGTCACCCACTCGGATTGTGTTTCGGAAAGCCTCTCCTTTTGCAACAGTCCAGCCAAACCCAAAATCCCATTCATCGGCGTTCGGATCTCATGGCTCATGTTGGTTAAAAAGTCACTTTTGGCCCGGTTTGCCTGATCGGACATCACCTTGGCTTCCGCCAATTTTTCCTTCAGATTTTTTCCGTTTTCCACTTGGCATATTCCAGACGTCGGGAAATTGCCAACAGTCGGTGAATGACAATACCGACGCCCGATGAAATCAGCATTTGCAGCATCAGCATCTCGCGCAGATCCGAATCAAGATCTTGCGCCCGGATCAGTCGATGGAACAAAACAATCCCAAATGCCGTCACCAACCAGGCATAACCCGCTCGCACCTGCAGAGCGATGTTGGTTAATAACGGAATGGTAACAAACAAGGAAATCCAGAGTGGATTGTTGGGCTTCGCCGTAATCACCACCTGAGTCATTCCCGCCAGCAATAAAATCAATATCAAACAAAAAACTAGATCATAATGAATGTAAAATTTCTTGGGCTGTGAAGCCAGCAGCAGGCAGGCTCCGGCAAAAAGATTGGCCATCAAACTCCACAGTCCATGGATGTTAGGTTGACTCAATCCTGTCCAAAGCCAGACAGCCAAAACCCCCGCAATCCAAATCCAGGCAATCCACAGATTTTGTCCCGATCTGTCTTTCCATTGATGATCCTGGAAATCACGTTCCGTAGCGGAAAAATCAAACTCAGCCGTGATGGCAGAGAGTCGGAACTGTTTCTGATCCACAGCTTCAGAATAGCAGTTCCGACCTTCTGGTTGGCAAGATATCATTTATAAACAACCAAGCTGGCCCTGGGTTCGACCGAAGCCCAGAGGCTGGGCCAGTTTCATTTTGCCTCCCTCATCCTTGCCTTTAAGCCAGATGGCGCTGCCTCCCACATAACTGACCCCTATCCCCTGACTTCCCCAGGCAGATGTTCCCACTCCAATCTGATCAGAGTTAAGATTCTCTGCGTTTACTTCAACCCCTTTGGTAAACAGAATCGGCAGCCTGCTCGGGGACCCACTGCTATGACCAGCCACATACTGGAATCCGATATTTTTCTCTGTAATGGTCATGGAGGTCGGATTCTGCGCCCCTTCAGCCACCAGAATGTTGGGATCATCCAGCATGCCATCGTTCAACAACCCCTGCATGACCTCCAGAGTCGATCCCGACAACTCGGCTTCTTCAAGCGTGAGTCCAGCCCGGTAAACTCCATTGTTATCCATGGCCTCCGTCATCAGGATCAGGGCGACCTGCTGCATGTTATGCACATCCCTGGTTTGCTTGGCTACTCTCATTCCTCCCATCACAGCCGTGCTGATCAACCCCGCCAAAATTCCAATGATCGCCAGCACCACCAACAACTCAATCAACGTGAATCCGCCTGTTCCAAGCGCTTTATTTACTTTTTGTTTTTTAGTAATTATCATTTGTTACCTTTCGTTGTTAAATTCACCATACTCTTTTGTTATTTTTGTCTTCTGCCTATGTGGGCTCCGGGTGATTTTGAGGGATCAACGGTCATTTTTCGTTGATCAACGGTCCATGCCTTCTCTCGAAATGTCCGCCTCACCCGGTGTTAAGTCCCGTGCCGCAGTTAAAAGTGATCTTCCTCCGGGATCTGTTCCTGTATTTTCTCGTATCCAACCTGAAACAAAACCCTTAGTCTCCCCCGATGCCTTCCAAGCCACCCGCTTCTTTGCCTCAACTGATCCTTGCTCATCTCGGACGATCCGATTACCGCCCCGCCAGCACCCTGGAACTCCGCCAACTTCTGCGTCTGAAAAATTCCGACTCCATCCGTCTGGCCAGCACCCTGGATGAATTGGAACTGGCAGGTAAAATTGTCCGCGTCCGCAAAGACCGCTGGGTCTTGCCCCAGGAGGCCGAACTGGTCACCGGGGTCCTCCAGTTCAACAACCGGGGCTTCGCCTTCCTCATTCCGGAAACCGGCGATGAAGATTTCTTCATCGCCGCAGAGGACACTGGCACCGCTCTTCACCAGGACCTCGTCGTCGCCCGCAAAGTTCGCGGCCAGAAAAATGTCCGCTTCAACAATCCCCAGGCCCAGGTTATTCGAATCCTCAAACGCCGCCGCCAGAGCATGGTCGGACAATTGGAAAAAAGCGGCCACTTCTATCAGGTGATCCCGGACGATCCCCGCTTCATTCATAACATCTACGTGCCCGACCCGCGCCAGTCGGAGTTGCGTCCCCTGCCCGAACTGGGAGACAAGGTCGTGGTTCAACTCAGTGAATGGAAAGACCGCCATCACAACCCGGAAGGCGTCATCGTGGAACGTCTCGGCCGCCCCGGCGACCCCGGTGTGGACATCCTGGCCATCATCCGTAAATGCGAACTGCCCACCGAGTTCCCCGGTGAAGCCCTGGCCGAGGTCGCTTCCTTCGCCCACCCCGAGGGAGACGCCACCTTCGACGACACACGCGTCGATTTGAGGGAAGAATTCATCTTCACCATCGATCCCGAAACAGCCAAGGATTTTGACGACGCCATCCACATCAAGTCCCTCGGCGGTGGTCGCTGGGAAGTGGGGATCCACATCGCCGACGTTTCCTACTACGTCCGGCCCGACTCCGCCCTGGACCACGAAGCCCGCAAACGCGGCAACAGCGTTTATCTGGTCAATCAGGTCATCCCTATGCTGCCGGAGGAATTGTCCAATGGCCTGTGTTCTCTCAATCCCCATGTGGATCGCCTCACCTACTCCGCCATCGCCACCGTGACTGAGGACGGACGAATCCTCAACCACCACACCACCAAGAGTGTGATCCATTCCAAACATCGCCTCAGTTACGAGCAGGTCTTTGAACGTCTGCAACGTAAACCTCAGGATGATCTGGACCGCACCCTACACCAGGCCTGGAAAATCGCTTCCCGCCTGCGCAGCAACCGCTTCGCTGCTGGCTCTCTCGATCTCGACATGCCGGAAGTCAAAGTCCACTGCGACGAACACGGCAAACCCATCAAACTCACCAAGGTGGAACACGACGCCTCCCATCAACTGATCGAGGAATTCATGCTTCTGGCCAATGAACTGGTCGCCCGCGACCTTCGCCGCAAGCAATTGCCCGCCGTCTTCCGCGTGCACGAATCTCCCGATGCCGAAAAATTGGCCGAATACCGTGAGCTGCTCAAAATCCACAACATCAAAATCGGTGATCTCACCCAGAAAAAGGAGGTGCAACGCGCACTCCAACTCATCCAGGGCCGCCCGGAAACCCACGCCCTCAAGGTCGGCCTTCTCCGCTCCCTGAAACGCGCCGTCTACTCCGCCAAGCCGGAAGGTCATTACGGCCTGGGCAAGGAAGACTACACTCACTTCACCTCTCCCATCCGGCGCTACGCCGATCTCATCGTGCACCGGGCCATTGCCGGCATCCGCATGGGCGGCACAGCGGAAATGGAACGCATCGCCCAACACATCTCCCAGACCGAACGCAACGCCGCCGATGCCGAGGGCGAATCCGTCAAGCTCAAGAAGTTTGAATTTTTCCAAAACCAACTCGTCGCAGGCACACCTCAAAGCTTCCCCGCTGTGGTCATGGACGTGCAAAACTTCGGCATGTTTGTTGAACTGCCCGACTTCCTCATCAGCGGCCTGGTCCACGTTTCCGGCATGGACGATGACTTCTACCACTACAACGACCGCCAGAAATCTCTCGAAGGCAAACGCTCCCGCCGCAGCTACAGCATCGGTGACAGCGTGGAAGTGCAGGTCTTGAAGGTGGACATGGCCAAGCAACAGATCGATTTCAAACTGGCGGGCAGCCAAACCCCCAGTTCCAACAGACAAAGCAGCTCGCGGCCCTCCTCGGAACGCCCCTCCGAACGACGTCCTGAACAAGCTCCGGCCCGCTCCTCCCGCCAGGATCGACCCGCCAAGACCTCCCAAGAGCGTCCACGTCACAAACGAAACTCTTCTCCGGTGCCGAGCAAATCCAAACCCGATTCCAGATCCAAGCCCGCTTCTGAATCCAAGACAAACTCCAACCAAGCCCGCTCTTCCTCGCGACGTCGTCGTCATCGTTGACGCCCTCCGGTCCGGTTCCGAAGTTATTCACAATCCAGGTCGTGCGCGCCTTGTTCACCGAAGAACCCCCGGTAGGCTTGCCTTGTTGTGCCTGGATCCAAAATCAACCTCGATCCCTCGGACTGGAATCGCGCGCTGCTCTATCGCCGCTTCCCGAACCGTCAACGTCTCGCCGCCCCGCACCTCACCAGCTTCCAGCTCAAGCGCATCCTCCTCCTGAGTGCCGTCGCCGTGCTCGTGGCCATCCTCGCCACGCTTGGTTTCCTGCGCTGGACTTGGGAAAATATGCTGGCGGAAAAAACCACCCGACTGGAGAGCGAGGAACGCATCGAGCGGATGAATCATGAGATCAGCCGTCTGCAGCTTCTCAGCCATTATTCCGCAGAAAAAAATTTAAACCTGGCCCGGATTTTTCATCAGGTGGTGGAGAGTGGTGTGGGCGACCAAAAACGTTTCCTCTCTCTCATGGTGCCCGAAGCTCTCCGCATCCAGATCAGCCACGGCATCCCCGCCTCCGCCACTGTGGCCATGTCCATCTATGAAAGTGCTTATGGCCGGAGTGAGTTGGCCGGAACCGCCAATAACTTTTTTGGTATCAAAGCCTTCGCCTCCGTTTGGGACGGCCCCAGCGTCCATACCGTCACCCGCGATCAGGGCCGCAAGACCAAAGCCAGCTTCCGGAAATACCCTGACCTTGAATCCGCCGTTTTGGGTTATGCCAACTTTCTTAAAGATTCCGACCGCTACGAAAAAGCCTTCCAACACCGGAACGGCCCGGCCTTTGTCCGCGAAGTTCTCCAAGCGGGCTACTGCCCCGACCGGGACTACCTGGATCACATCCTGACCATCATGGAACGTCATCACTTGTTGAAATTGGATCTCTCCAGCTCCATCGCTCTCGCGACTCCTCCCAGCACTGTCCCGCACGAAATGATCCAAACCGAGCGCAGCCCCTAACCAAAAATCCGTCGCCCACCTCGCGTTCATCCAAAAATCAAAAACTGGATATTCGATTCCTTTCCTCGTATTCTCAGCCCATGTCGCTCCATGGTCCCGACCTCATAGGACAGGAACCGAACCCCCGCTCTTCCCTGAAACCAGGCCCTGAGGGTCTTTGGCCGATACACCTTGGAGCGGGAGTTGGGACGCGGCGGCATGGGGGTGGTCTGGTTGGTCATGGACGAGACCCTGGAACACTGGGCGGCCTTGAAGTTTCTCTCCGAAACGGTGCGTCAGGATGCTTCTTCACTGGATGAGATGAAACGCGAAACCCGCAAAAGTCTCAAACTCACCCATCCCAACATCATTCGCATCCATGACTTTGTGGAAGACTCCTTGGGAGCCGCCATCTCCATGGAATATGTGGAAGGCCTCACCCTGGGTCATGTCCGGGTGCGACGCGAGAACCGTTGCCTTGAAGTTTCTGAACTGGCTTCTTATTTACTTCAAATGTGTGAGGCTCTGGAATATGCCCACAGCCACGCCCGCGTGGTGCATCGTGACCTCAAACCCGCCAACGTCATGGTCACGGGGGAAGGTCTGGTTAAAGTCGCGGATTTCGGCATCTCCGCCAGTTTGTCAGACACCGTGACGCGCTTGACCCAGCATCAGGGCGTCACAGGAACTCTGGCTTACATGAGCCCCCAGCAGGCTCTGGGGCATCGTTCCCTGCCCACGGACGACATCTACAGCCTTGGCGCCATGATCTATGAATGTCTCACGAGCAAGCCTCCTTTCTACACCGGCAACATCATGCACCAAATCGACCATCAGGTGCCCCCTTCCATGGCCACTCGCCGGCAGGATCTGGATATCACGGGCCAAATCATTCCCGATATCTGGGAAGAAACCATCGCCGCTTGTCTGGCCAAGGATCCCTCTCAACGTCCCCAAAGTGCCGCCGAACTCGCTTTGCGTCTCGGGCTCTCACTCCACGCTCCAACCACTCATGCCACCCAACACTCTTCTGAAATCAGCCCGACGCAGTTAACGGAGCTTTCCACGGTCACGGAAAATGACCTCTCTGCGGCCAAGCCCCGCCAAACCTACCTTACCCCGGTCATTCTCGCGACACTGGCCTTACTCATCTGCGGAGCTCTTCTCTTCCATTTTTTGAAACCCAGCCCACCAGAGCCTCTCTCGCCTGAAGTCTCTGCCTCCCCTTCTCCAAGCACCGTAAATCCACAACCCGAAAACCTCTCTCCCCCCGAACCGCTTCCTTCCCAACCAAGCTCTCCCTCCGGCGGGCTTCTGGTCAACACGGACCCCGTCGGAGCCATCGTTCGTTTGAATGAAAATCTCATCGCCCTCAGTCCGGCCACATTCCAAGAGATTCCTCCAGGTTCCTACACCATGACGATCGAAAAGGAAAATTTCGAAACCTTGCACATCCCCATCGAAATCAAAGTCGGTCAGGTGCTCACACCACCCTCCTACCCACTCCGTCCCCTAGAACTGACCCCGCCCGTGCCTTATCCGAAACAGGACCAGACCTGGACCAACTCCCTGGGCATGATTTTTAAACCCGCCGGAACCCCAGGTCTGCTCATGTCTGTTTACGAAAGCCGGGTTAAGGATTTTGAACACTTTTCCCAAACCACAGGAGCCGACCCCTCCACCGGAGTGATCTCGGTCGCGTCCGACGGCTGGAAAGTGCGCGGCCATTCCTGGAAAAATCCCGGCTTCCCCCAGGAACCCGACTCCTGCGTCGTCGCCGTCAGTTGGGAGGATGCGCGCGCCTTTTGCCAATGGTTGACCCGGACCGAACGCGCCAAAAAAATCATCGGCCCGCGTCAGTTTTATCGGCTGCCCAAAGATCTGGAATGGAGCCGAGCCGCAGGCTTGGAACAGGAAGAGGGCAGCACCCCCGAATCCCGCGATGCCAAAATAAAAAAACATTACGGCTGGGGCAGCACCTGGCCTCCCGGCAAGGATTCAGGGAATTTCGCAGGCAGCGAATCGCGCGACGGCAACGAGCCCCCCGCTTGGACTGTGATCGAAAACTTCATCGATTCCCACCCCCGCACAGCCCTGGTCGGCTCCTATCCGGCCAATCTCTACGGCCTTCACGACCTCGCAGGCAACGCCTGGGAATGGTGCGATGACTCCTATAACAGCAAAGGAAACTGGCGTGTGTTGCGCGGTGGTTCTTGGGGCGATACTGACCCCGAAGTTCTTTTGCTCTCAAAACGTTTCTACATCGAACCAGGGGCCCGTTTCGTCAATATAGGCTTTCGTTGTGTTCTGGTCTTGGACGGTGAAGATGAGTATGTTCCCCAGCCCAAATCGGATTCTTCCGGGGAACGATTTTTGGGTCAAGCGACGCCCGGTGCTTTACCTTAACCCAAAACTTACCCCACCTCTTGCCTCTGAGCACTCATCTCAGGTTCTTATTTTTTCCTCGCTGAACATCTTATTTTACCTAAAGTAACTACTCTGAACTCCTTACGCCATTTATTGCCAAAATTTCTGGCTCTGACCCTCTTGGTCAGCGCCCCTTGGCCTCTTTGCGCCCAGATTCTCTGGGATCGGGGTGCTGGCAACAATAACTGGGCCTCCGCCAACAACTGGAGTCCCGACGGCGTCCCAGATGGCGCGGGAACCGAGATCCTACTCAACAGCAGCCTGGTCGCAGGTGCCCAAACCATCGACCTGCAAGGCACGCCCGCACCGTAGGTTCCATCACGTTCAACACCAGCTCTAGTTACACCATCCAGAACAGCACCCTCACCCTCAGTGGCGGCAGCACCCCCGGCCTCTTTGTTAACAACGGCTCCCACACCATCTCCAGCGCCATCACCTTGGCCAATGACATCACCGTCTCCAATACTGGCGCGGGCACCTTCACCATTTCGGGCTCCGTGGTCAATGCTGGCAATGACATGACCTACACGGGCACAGGCACCATTTTGCTTAGCGGTGCCCACTCCGGTGTGGGGGATGTGATTAAGACAGGCTCCAACACCATGGATGTCACCAGCACCTATGCCAATACTGGTGCCTTGGAAATCAGGGAGGGAACCGTTCATGTGCGTGGAGTCAACGGAAGATTCAACAGCTCTGACAACTCCATTGGCCCGGTCTCTGCCTCCGTTTACTGCGGTGCCACCCTCATCCTCGACAGCACTGATGACGAGGGCAACAACCGCATCAATAACGACACCAACATCCGGCTCTACGGTGGAAATTTTCAGGCCATCGGAGCAGATCCCTCGCAAGCCGATGTTTCCGAAACCTTCGGCGACTTCACCCTGGCCCAAGATTACTCCCGCGTCACCATCACCCTGAATGCCACCACCGAAGCCTATCGTCTTCGCTCCGACTCGGGTAACATGACCAGTCTCCGCTCGGAGGGCAGCACCCTTCTCGTGGAAGGGGCCAACTTGGGGGAAAATTCCTTCGATCGAACCGTCGGCACTCCCAACGACAACACCGCAGTTTTTGTCATGGCCACTGCCCCCACCCTCTTCACCGCCAGCGGTGCCACCGCTGCCTCCTCCCGGGCTGATTTAAACAGGAATACCGTGGCCATCCTTCCCTACGCCATCGGCGACGACACCACAGATTCCGCTGTGGCCGCCTTTCTGACTTACATCAATGACGACACGACCTCTGCCCCCGGCGATCAAAACGATCTGGGCCTCACTCTTTTGACAACTTACGAAACCGATATTCGTAACGCTTCAGCGGATGAAAACGTATCCCAAAACAACGATCGTAGCTTGAACAATAACGAAACCATGAACTCCCTGCGCCTCACGGGTTCCGGGACAGACATCACACAATCAGGCTCACGAACCCTCACCATCAACTCCGGCGGCCTCCTCGCCACCGCTGCCAACCAAACCATCACCGTCACCAATCTCAGTTTCAACAATCAGGAAGGTCACATCTTCGGCTGGGGCTCCGGCACCACTCTGGACATCAACGCCGTCATCCAAAACTCCCCCGGCGTCAGCATCAACGACGGCACCATCTCCTTCAGCGGCTCTTCCGCCAACACCTACACCGGGGAAACTTACGTCAACCAAGGCACCCTTCGCCTCAATAAAACCGCCGGGGTCGATGCCATCGCCAGCGGAGATGTCATCGTCCACTGCGGTGGCACCCTGCTCCTGGCCAATAACAACCAGATCAACGACAGCGTCAACATGACTCTGGACGGCGGCACCTTCGACACAGATGGATTTGATGATGAACTCGGCACCCTGACCCTGACCGCCACCTCCACAATTGATCTCGGGGCTGGCGACAGCATCCTGCGTTTTGCCAATAGCTCCGGAGAACTTTGGAATCCAGACGCTCAACTCTTCATCACCAACTGGAGCGGCCAGACTGGCGGAGGCGGCACAGACCAGATCTATTTCGGCACCGACACCACTGGCCTGACTGCCCAGCAACTCAGCCAGATTTTTTTCATCGATCCCCTCGGTTTCGCCCCCGGTATCTACAACATCACCCAGCTCAGCACGGGTGAATTGGCCCCATTCCCGAACCCGAAACCTACGCCGCCATTTCCCTGCTTCTTCTCCTCGTCCTCTGGAGGGAACGACGACGCCTCTTCCCCGGCCTAAAGACCAATTAAATCCCAAACCCCTGGAGCAAGCAGCGCTGCCCTCTTCAGCAGCGCAAAGGTCTCATTTGTCCCCTTCCATCGGAAGAGGTCATCAGTTCAAAATGCGTATCCCGCACCCACCGTCACCGCAAAAGTCTCTTCGTAGTTCTTGTTAAAGACATCATAGGTTGCCCCATAGGTGATCTCCCAACGTTCCACCGGAGCATAACTGAAATTCAAACCCAAGGTTCCCCAGCCTTTGTCATTGGTGGTTCCGGCAGGTGGCGGGGCAAAAACCCCGCTATTGTCATGCAACACCTGCGTCCAGTTGAAAATCCCCGAGATGGTCATTTTTCCATCACATCATAACTCAGTTTGTTCAAGACCAACAAAGAACCCGTGCTTTGTTGATAGGCCGTCGTGTTGGTCGGACGCGGAGATATCGCTTCATTGGTATAAACGTAAGAAACCGTGGAAGAGGCTCCCAGCTTGTCCCACTTATGGGCAACTCCCACAAAGGCTGAAGGCGAAAGAACCCACTCATCAAAGGAGGCAATTGGTAAACCACCCAGATCCGACTCATTTTCCAAATAAGTCGCACTCAAGGTTCCCCCAATATTCACCCAGTCTGCAAAGTTTTTACCCGTGTAGAGCGTAAACGTATGGTAATCCGTTTCGATATCCAGTGTGCCCGGCGCAAAAACATCATCCACCGTTCCCCAGTCATGGCTGTAGCCATACATCATCCCCACCACAATGTCCTGCCAGGTCAGAAAATCATACCCCACTTGAAATCCAACCCGGTCATTTCTAATCCCGGTGGGACGCTGATCATTGGAACCCGTCCACGTGCCATCGGCAAACAGGGCCGGGCTGTGATACCACTCGCTTTTAGCACCCGGCATGGCCGCTTCGGCGGATCCTGACATCTCACTCCCCAGGCTTCCATCACGCACCGAGATCTTGCTCACCGCAAAGTTGATTGCGGATTTCTGACTCTGGATGGGAACAAAACTGGGGTTGAAGGAGGAAATCTCCAACGACTCCTGACCACTCGCATAAACCGAGTTGACACCGAAAAGAGCCGCAAGCACAACAAATACTCTGGAAATATAAAAAAGGGTTTTTGTTTTCATAATGATCGATTGTCTTGTTAAGAACTTGTACAACTCATCTTGCATTTATTTTCAAGCTTTTTTTATGCGATAAGAAGAAAAAGTCCTTGTTCACACTCTTTCCCCACAGCTTAGACAGACCGTCCCAAGCTCAGTCTAACCAAGAATCTCCGCAAACACCCCGCCCCCTAAAAGTCGCTCCCCTTGATACAAGGCACAAATCTGACCGGGAGCCAAGGCCCGTTGCGCCTGCTCAAATATCACCTCCGCCCGTCCCTCATCCCCCACCTTCAACCCCACCGGACTACGAACCGCCCGATACCGCGGCTTGGCCTCCACCTGCAACTCTCCTCCCAACTCCTCCCCGCACCAGGACAGCGAATGCAAACTCGCCCGTCGGGCATACAGCCCCGGTGTGCCCGCCTGATCAAAGGCGATCACCAACTCATTCCCTTCCCGCCTCTTGGCCACAACCACATAAGCCTGCCCCTCCGTATTGGAAGGCACCCGGATTCCCTTCCTCTGACCCAGCGTGTATAAATGCAAGCCACGGTGCTCCCCCAATCGCTTCCCCTCCAAGTCCACAATCGGACCGGGTTTGTCCGGGATAAACGCCTTCAAAAAATCTGACATCTTAACCTCTCCAATAAAACAAATGCCCTGACTGTCCTTCTTGGTCGCCGTGACCAAACCCTGCGCCTCCGCCAAGCTACGCACCTCCGACTTCTGCAACTCACCCACCGGGAAGAGTCCGCGTTGAATCTGTTCCTGTCGTAACAAGGCCAGAAAATACGACTGATCCTTGTTCCGATCCGCCCCCTCCCACAAACACGCCCTGCCCCCATGCTCCCCACCCCGGACATAATGACCCGTAGCCACCCGGTCAAAACCCTCCTTCAAGGCATAATCCAAAAACACCCCAAACTTCATTTCGCGATTACACATCACATCCGGATTCGGCGTGATCCCCTCCTCATATCCGGCCAGCATGGTGTTCACAATCCTTTCCCGATACTCCTTCATCAAATTGACCACCCGGAACTCAATTCCCAAACGCTCCGCCACCGCCCGCGCATCCTCAATATCTTGCATCCAGGGACAATGCCCGGCGATGTTCTCCTCATTGATCCAGTTCTTCATGTAGGCACCCGTCACGGCATGACCTTGCCTCAGCAGAAGTGCCGCCGCTACGCTGCTGTCCACCCCACCTGACAATCCCACCAGAACCTTCATCCCAAAAGACTTACCACAGAGAGCGAGCAGAACACGGAGTTTTTCTCCAAAAAAGTGCAGCCAAGCTTTTTCCCAACACCACCGTGCTACTCTGATCCATGCTCAAAGTTTTCGCCTATAAAAATTGTGACACTTGCCGCAAGGCCCTCCAATGGCTCAAGTCCCGACAGATTCCCCACCAGGTTTACCCCATCCGCGATTCCCCACCCAGTCCCGCCGAACTCCGCCAAATGCTCAAAAATGTCGCTGAGATCAAACAACTCTTCAACACCTCAGGCCAAGACTACCGCGCGCTCAACCTGAAAGACAAACTCCCCTCCATGACCGAGGCCGAAGCCCTCCATCTCCTCGCCCATAACGGCAACCTCATCAAACGCCCCTTCGTCCTCGGTCCCGAAACGGCCCTCCTCGGCTTCAAGGAACCCGAATGGACTGCCAACCTACAATCAAAAACCAACTGAACACCGCCTTCATCCTGTCGCAACACTCAACGCCCCTCCCACATCAACAAACTGAACCACTTCAACCCATGCCGTGACAATTCCCGCCGCCCCTCCCTGCTCTGCACCAAGCCCCTGGTAAATCCCTCTTGGCGACTCAGGCTTCCATCAAACCAAATCAACTCAGGTTGTTTCACCCCAATCGCCGATCGCTTGAACCTCAGAGGCAGACCCGTGCGTGAGCATTCGATCTCCCACGAGGCAGCTTGGCCCGGCGACAAGTCCCCCGCCCCCTCCACCTGTTCGGGAAACCTTCTCTGCCAATCCACCAGCTCCCTCGAGGCAGGCACCCGAACCGTAAACGCTTTTTCTGCGCTTGAAAAATTTCCGGCACGCTCCAGGCCTTTCCCCGCTCCGAAGCCAGCAACAAAGGCACCGGATCCACTCCCAAAAAATTCAACCCGTTATAATTCCCGTGCTCATTCGGAGTCGCCCTCGGCTCAAAGCTCCGCCCTAACTTCTCATACCACCCGGCATAATCACGATGAATCTTGAACCCCAACTCCACATGCAGATGCGCCCGATCCCGACTCCCCACATTCCCGCTCCAGCCCATCACCCCCAACACCTCTCCCGTCTTCAACACCTGCCCTCGCTCACCGCCACTGAAGCCAGGTGCCCATAGGTCGAATACATCTCCCATTTCCCAAAGCCATGCCGCAACACCACATAACGCCCGTAATTCGACTTCGACGCCACCTTGTTCACGTAAACCACCTGCCCGCTTGCCATCGCCACCACCTGATCCAAAGGTTCCCCCTTCGCATCACGCTGCAAGGGACGAATATCGATCCCCTCATGAAACAAATCAAAATAACGTGCGGGCTCAGGCTCCGAAGACCGCACAAAACCATACATCCCGGAAATCGCCCGCTTGCTGATGGTCGGTTGATAAAATTCCTCCGGCCTCCCCTCCACCAAGCCCCGGTTCGCCGTCGGAAAAATCAAATGCACAGCCCCCTCCGCCCTCAAAGATTGTCCGCCTGCAACCCCCAAAACCATGCCCCACATCAAACATCGTATCCAAAACATACCTTCAACCTAAAATATTCACGCCCACAACCAAGCCGCAATTCACCCCTCCGCCGCGACATTAAAAACGACGATCGTTACTTTTAATGTCGCAATGACGCCGCAGAAGACTTTTCGCCCATGTAACCCTAAATAACCCTAAAAGCTTTTTCTCAATTGCAACAAACGCGGTGCCCTCACCTCTTCCGCCTCTCTCAACTCTCTCTCAAAACTTCCCTCCGCCTTCCCTTCACTCCAATCCAACACCGCTTCCATTTCCTCCCTCCCTCCGGGATGACCGTGATAAAGCATGACCGAAAGAATCCCTCCCGGCCTTAAGACCCCACAAGCCGCTTCCAATGCTGGCAAGGTTGTCTCCGCCCGCGTCACCCAGCCGTGATCTCCCTTGGGCAAATACCCCAAATTGAACATCACCGCCCCCACCCTTCCCACCCAAGGAGCCGGGATCCTCATCGCCAAATCTTCATGCCCACACAACTCCAAACTCACCCGCTCCACCACCCCTCTCGCTTCCAACAAAGCCCGCGTCCGTTCCAAAGCCAGACTCT
>JAAUTS010000080.1 GCA_012031345.1 Blastochloris sp.
CGCCACCTCCGCCGCAGCCGCCTCATCCACCACCGCCACCGCCTCTGGTTGAAACTCCGCCACCTGCTCCAACAAGCTTGCCACGCTGCGGTTCACCGCCAACCCCACGATCTGCATCTCCTCCGGCAAACGGCGCGCCACCTTGGCCGTGCTGGTGCCGATCGATCCGCTGGCTCCCAAAACAATCACACGCTTTTTCATGACCTCATCATCCCTCTTCTCCTCACGCAACCAAGATCAAATACGAATAAAACAAAGGCCCCGTATATAACAAACTGTCCACCAGATCGAGCGAACCTCCGATGCCCGGGATCACCGCCCCGGAGTCCTTGCTCTGGGAATCCCGCTTGATGACTGACTCCGCCAAATCCCCCACCACACTCACCAGCGAAAGAACCAAACCCAGAATCACAGCATGGATCCCCGTGATCGGGGCCAGTTGTTCCGGCAACAACAAACTCAGTCCCACACTGGCACCGATGGATGTGAGGATTCCCCCGGCAAAGCCCTCCCAGGTTTTTTTCGGACTGATCTGCGGAATCATTTTGTGCCGACCCAACCAGGAACCCCACAGATAGGCACCGATGTCCGTCACCTTGGTCACCACCACCAGATACAAGGCCAGCATGATGCCATCCCCCTCCTGCGTGGCCTGTTCAAAAAGATTTTGGAATGAAATGAAAAGATAGGGCACGTAAATGAACCCAAACAAGGTCAAAGCCACGGTTAACACCGCCGTGTTCTGGGCCTTCTCAAAAACCTGACGACTCAGTATAAACAAAATCCCGCAGAGAATGGCAAAGGTCTCCACCCCTTGGGTGTGGCGCGGTTCAGCGGGCGGGAAAAGCAGGGTCAGATAAATAGTCAGTAAAAAAACTGCCCCGGCCATCAACCCCGCCTTTTTGAAGACTTTCAATCCCTTGGCCTCCTGCATGATGTAAAACTCCCACTGCGCCACCAAGGCCAGGATGGACACCATCAAAAACAAACCGCTGCGATATTCCTGCCAGACCATTCCGGCCAACAGGGCAATCAGACAAATCGAGGAAATCAAACGGGAACGAAACATGGCTAAGTCAGACCGTGCCGAAGCGGCGTTGACGTTGATTGTAGGACCGCAGTGCGTTGAAAAATTCCTCCCGCCCGAAGTCCGGCCACAACACCTGGGTCAGATAAAGCTCCGTGTAAGATATTTGCCAGAGTAGAAAATTGCTCAGACGCATTTCACCACTGGTCCGAATCAAAAGGTCCGGGTCCGGCAAGCCGCCCGTGTATAAGTGATCCGAAATAGCCTTCTCGTTAATCTGGGATGTTTTTAAATCACCCTGACGCACTTTTTCTGCCAAGGTCCGGGCCGCTTCCACCAGTTCCACCCGCCCGCTGTAGCTCAAGGCAAGAATCAGGGTCAGGCCCGTGTTGTGGGCCGTGGAAGTGATGGTTTTTTGCAACTGTCGGTGGACCGTCTCCGGCAGATCCATCAAGCGCCCGATGGCTTGGAGACGGATGTTGTTTTTATTTAAAACTTTTTCGTATTGTTTGAGCGTCTGCACCAGCAGGGACATCAGCCCTTTGATCTCGGAGGAGGGACGGGTCCAGTTTTCCACCGAGAAAGCGTAGAGCGTGAGAAACTCCACCTGACATTCCGCCGCCGCCTTGACAGTTTCCTCCACCGCCTTGGCTCCTCGCTTGTGTCCTTCCAAACGGGGCAACTTGCGGCTTTTGGCCCAGCGTCCGTTGCCATCCATGATCACGGCCACATGACGCGGAATCCGTTCAAAAACGGGCAGGTCACTCCGCGTTTCAGTTTTCATGGGAAAAAGGTCTGGGAAGACGCGGGCCAACGGAGACGATGGATAATTTCGCTCCGCTCAACTTCTCCAGCGCCTTGAGATACTCACGTGCCTGGGCGGGAAGATCGGAGAAACTCTGACAGCCGGAAGTGTCACTGAGCCAGCCGGGAAACTTTTTGTAAACAGGCTGACAACGCGCCAAGGCCTCAATGGAAGCCGGGGGGTAATGCAGGGTCTTGCCTGCCAATTTGTAGGCCACACAAACCCTGATTTCTTTCACGCCGTCCAGACCGTCCAGATTGGTCAGGGCCAGTTGGGTCACGCCATTGATACGGGTGGCAAAACGGACCAGCACGGCGTCAAACCAACCACAACGACGGGCCCGGCCCGTGGTGGCACCAAACTCACGGCCCATCTCATGCAGACGATCCGACAGTTCCGGCGACTCCGTGGCAAAGGGTCCTTCACCCACCCGCGTGGTGTAAGCCTTGAGAGTGCCGATCACTTCATGCACCTGATTGGGCGGTAATCCGGAGCCCGTGCAAGCACCACCGGAAGTGGTGTTGGAGGAGGTCACGTAAGGATAGGTCCCGCAATCGATGTCCAAAAACGTTCCCTGCGCCCCTTCAAACAGCATGCTCTTTTTCTTTTCCAAAAGCTCATGCACTTTGGCGATGGTGTCCGTGATGTAAGGTTTGAGAATCTGCGCCGCGGCCCGGTATTCCTTCAAGATGCGGGTGGCAGACACCGTTTCCCAACCTTTCAGTCGGCAAAACTGATTCACTTCCTTCACCCGCTCCTTGATTTTTTCCGCCAAGGCCGCCTCATCTAACAAGTCGTGCATCCGCAAACCTGTCCGGGCAATTTTATCACCGTAAGTCGGGCCGATCCCACGCTTGGTGGTGCCGATCATTTTTCCCTTGGCCGCCGTCTCGCGTCCGGCATCCAGATGACGGTGATAGGGCATAACGACATGAGCCCGGTCGCTGACGAAGAGTCTGCCCAGGGTTTTAACTCCACGGGACTCGAGACCCTGGATTTCCTTCACCAGAGAACCGGGGTCAATGACCGTCCCATGACCGATCAGGCAAAGTTTCCCCTTCCGCAGAATTCCGGAGGGAACCAGATGCAGAACAAACTTTTCCGAACCCACTTCCACCGTGTGTCCGGCGTTGTTCCCCCCTTGGGAGCGCACCACAGCGTCGTGGGTCTCCATCAGGAAATCGATGATTTTGCCTTTGCCTTCATCTCCCCATTGGGAGCCAACCAAAACAGTGTTCATGGGTGCAGGTATGCTGACAGATACGTTAAGGCCTAACGACCCACGCTGTGATATTCAAAGCCAAGTTTTTCATCTCATCCGGCACCAACAGATTGCGTCCATCAAACACCAGCGGGGTCCGCATGAGCGACTTGATCCTGAGCCAGTCGAGTTCCTTGAAGTCCTTCCATTCCGTGGCCACCACCAGCGCATCCGCGTCCTGGGCCACCTCGTAAGGGTCCTGCACCAGGGGGATTTTGGGATAATGAACCGCGCACTTTTCCATGCCCTTCGGATCATAGGCCCGGACCGTGGCGCCTTCTTCCATCATTTTATGGGCAATGCTGATCGCGACACTTGAGCGGATGTCGTCGGTGTTGCCCTTGAAGGCCAGGCCCAGTTGACCGATCTTTTTCTCCCGTAACACCCACATGACCGAACGCATTTTCTTGAGGAACCGTTCCAACTGATCCGCGTTGATGCGCTCCACCTCCTTGAGCAGGTTGAACTCATAACCCAAATCCTCCGAGATGCGGATGAAGGCGGAAAGATCCTTCGGAAAACAGGAACCGCCATAGCCCAGCCCCGCATGTAGAAACTCGCGCCCAATGCGCTTGTCCGCGCCCATGCCGTCCGCCACTTTGCCGATGTCCGCCCCGGAAGCCTCACAGATGGCCGCGACAGCGTTGATGTAGCTGATCTTGAGGGCCAGGAAACTGTTGCTGGCATGTTTGATCAACTCCGCGCTGTTCAAATCCGTCACCATGATCGGCGCGTTGAAGGGTTCATAAACTTCCTTCATCACCGCCACCGCACGGTCGCCATTGGCACCGATGACAATACGATCAGGGTTCATCAGATCCGCCACGGCCGAGCCTTCGCGCAGGAACTCCGGGTTGCTGACCACGTCAAAATCCACTTCGTTCTTGCGATAGCGGCGGATGGTTTCCGCCACTTTTTCACCCGTCTTGACCGGCACGGTGCTCTTATCCACGATCACGCGATAGTCGGTCAGAACTTCCGCGATGCTGCGGGCCACTTTTTCCACATAGCTGAGATCAACGCTTCCGTCCGGTTGCGGCGGCGTGGGCACGGCGATGAAGACCACCTCCCCGTTGCGGACACCTTCCTCGATGGAGGCGGTGAACTTCAGGCGTTCCAGTTGAACATTCTTGCGGACCAAAGCTTCCAACCCAGGCTCATAGATCGGGATGATGCCGTCCTGGAGTTGCTTGACTTTTTTTTCGTCGTTATCCACGCAGGTGACGTGGTGACCCACTTCGGCAAAACACGTTCCCGTAACCAGTCCGACATAGCCGGAGCCCACTATCGTTAATTTCATGAAGGATTAATTGTTGACGGTGATGTTGGCCTCCGGGAAAGCCTTCAACGTCAGACTAAGATAGACAGCGAATTCATCACTGCCATTGATGTTATCCCGGAAAGAAGTGCTCAACGCGGTGCTCCATGCTCCGACATCACGATAGATGGCGTAACGATGCTCAGAGAGAGTCCCGGTGTCCGCTTCGAAGTAAACGTTTTGGGAAAATTTCCAGCTCTCGTTCAAACGCCAGAAGGAACCAAAACTGAGCACATGACTGTCATTCAGCACAAAAGCCTGATTGGCAAAGGGACTCGGATAATTGACGTCATCCAGATAATAATGTCCCAAGGTGAAGTCCAGCGCCCGGTGAACCTGCCAGGTCACATCGTTGTTGATCTCGGTGAATTCATCATTGTCAAAACCCAGGGCGGAGTAGTGATTGGCGGTCAACCACGGCAGAGGTTTGAATGCCACCTCATTATACACATGGCTCAAGGTGTCATTGCTCAAGACTCCCATCTCACGGCTCGGGGCAAAGTTCGCCTGGGTGTAAAGTGCCCAATCCACCAAATCCCAGTTGCGCCCGTCCCGCTTGGTCTGAATTTTGTTCCGCACCCCAGGTCTGAGCGTGTTCTGTCGGTCAATCGAATCAATGGAGTTGAACGAAGAAAAATAAGTCGGCTGTAGCTTGGTGGAGGGAATGCGCTCGTCAAAGCCCCGGAACTCCAGCGGATCCAGATTGGTGTCCGGCATGTAGGAGTAGTCGGCAAAAGGTTGAAACACATGGCGGATACCATCAATGCCCAAGCCCGGATTTTTGATGTCCGACCAAGTTTTGCTGACTTTAAAGCTCGCCTCTAAACCCGCATTGAAGGCCAGACGCCCTTCATCCCCGCCCGGATCATCTCCCAAGGGATTGTTGTTCTCCGTGTAAATCGTTCCGCGCATTCCCGCCCGGGGCGTCAGGGACAACCAACCCAAATACTGCCGGGGATAGGACAGTTGATGGAAAGAATCGTAACGAACCGCTCCATAGTCCGGGCCGGAAAGCCGATCGTCACGGTCAAAGTCCCGCTTGAAATTGACCACGCTGCTTTCCCCCTCATAACTCAGGAAGGTGTTGAAGAAAGATTGCCGCTTGAACTCCAGCTTGAACTCCGGCTTGCGCTCCACCGTTTCAAACAAGTTGTTCACCTGCGCCCGGGCCAGAACCGATGCGGTGAAGTTCGGATCATAATAAAGCATGTCCACGTAGTTGTCCGGCTGCTGATCCCGACGGAATTCGTCCCGGAAAAAATCCTCCGTCACGTTCCGATCACTCCAGATGTTCAAATCCGCCGTGGTATTGAACTCCGGGCTGAGCTGATACTTGTGCTTGTAATCAAAACGATAACGCTTCTCCTCGGGAATCACCGGGCGATTGGTGGAAGGGAAGCCGATGTCTGGACTGTCATCAGCGATATAAAAGGATCTGAACTGCCCACGGTCTCCCGGACGAGGATCAAATTCCACATTCACCCCGCCGCCCACGCTGCGTCGTGAATAATAGGCAGCGTAAGGAGTGACCGTCCAACGCGGGTCCAAGGCCACCGTGTAGCCCGCAATCACATAAGCCCCTAGGCGGGAACTGCTCCCGGCGGAAAGATTGAAGCTGTCATTTTGTTTGTCCAACGGCGCTGCCACGTAAGGGAACCAGAAAACCGGCACCGTCCCAATGTAAACCGCCACGTTTCTGAACACCACACGATCATCTGGATAGATCTCAATCGTGTTGGCCTTGAGGGAGTAGGAAGGATTCTCGCGGTTCTCAAAAGCCATCACCCCTTGGTTAACTAAAATTTCTTTGCTGGAAGGTGTCTCCACCTTGGCTCCGTAAGCATAGATGCGGTCCTGCACCAAACGAAACTCCGAGGAGGATACCTGCTGGGAATCCAGGTTGTAAGTCAGGAACTCACCGCGATAAATCTTAGATTGGGCAAAGATGCGCACGTTCCCCTTGGCCATCAATTCACGCTTGCTCCGATCATAGGAAACACTGTCGGCATAGATCACATCCAGCCCGTGCCGCACCACCACGTTACCCTCGGCATAAGCCACCCCACCTTCATAACGATTCTCCCCGTCCGCCGTGATTTCAATGGGAAACTGCTGTGCCCCCTCCTGGCCCGGCTCAAGTGCCCATGCCAGGCTCATACCGAGGCTGAGCCAGATCCAAAAATATCCCAATGCTTTCAAGAGGAAGGAGTTAATAGCATTGCCGCTGCGATTCTGCCAACAGAAAAGTGGCAGGAGTCTTCCGCCTCAGTAAAAACCTGTAAAAAAACAGTTAACCCACCCTTACCTAATAGCTTATCCTGCATGGTAGCCCCCAATTCGAAATCAGAGTTTAGAAATTTCCCCTCCCATCTATCAAGAGGGGCAGAAAGGCCTTCAGGCCGCTTCCGGGTGTGTTTTCCCCCTCCTAACCAGCCCCCCTCCCTCTTTTCTCTTTACATTTCACCCTTCCTCCTAAATATCCATCCCATGTGCTCCCGTCCGGTCAGACGGCATCTTGAAAAATCCCTGACCGCGCTCCTCTTCCTGATTGTTACATTCCCATGTCAGCACCTCGAGGCAGGCTCCACCCGCGAACTCATCATCGTCTCCCCCCACTGGGAAGGTATTCAATACGAATTCGGTAAAGCCTTCGAAGCCCATCATCTCCAAAAAACCGGGCAACCCGTCAAAGTCCGCTGGCGGGATGTCGGCGGCGGCACCTCCCAGATCGAAAAAGCCATCGACGCCGGATTCAAGGCCAATCCCGAGTCCTGCGGCATCGACATCTTTTTCGGCGGCGGCGTTGACCCTTACGAAAGCCAAAAACGCAAAGGCCAACTTCAACCCTATCGCCTCCCCGAATCCATCCTCGCCGCCATTCCCCCTTCCGTCGGCGGCTTCGAGATCGTGGATCCTGATTACAGCTACTACGGCGCCGCTCTCTCCTCCTTCGGTATTCTGGAAAATCGTAAAGTCATCGAATTCACCCGCCTCCCCCCGTCAGCACTTGGGAAGATCTCTGCCTCCCCGCCCTCAATGGCTGGGTCTCCTCCGCCGATCCACGTAAAAGCGGTGCCGTCCACATGATCTACGAAATCATCCTCCAAGCCTACGGATGGGACAAAGGCTGGGCCGTCATCTATCAAATGAGCGGCAACGTCAAATCCTTCCTCCCCGCCAGCTCCGGCCCCACCAAGGAAGTCGCCGCAGGCGATGCCGCCTACGCCGTCTCCATCGACATCAACGGCCTCACCCAACAATCCTTTCTGGGCAAGGAAAACGTCCTCTTCAAAATTCCCCCCGGCGTCTCCGTCATCAACCCGGACGGCATCGCCATCCTCAAGGGTGCCCCCAACCTCGACATCGCCCAGGCCTTCCTCAACTTCGTCATGGGCCCCGAAGGCCAATCCCTCTGGATGAAACCCATCGGCACCCCCGGCGCGGCCGAGAAATTCAACATCACCCGCATGGGCATCCGTCCCGACTTCTACGAAGTTGATCTCCGCGAACTTCTCGTTCCCGTCAACCCCTTCAAAATCGATTATCCCTTTCAATACAACAGCCCGAAGGGAAGCAAACGCTGGGGCGTCCTCAACGACCTCATCGGCCAGACCGTCATCGACGTTCACCCCCACCTGCGCCGCGCCTGGAGTGCCCTCAACCAATCCCCCCCGCACAACGCGAGCTGCTCCTGGTCGAATTCTCCCATCCCCCCGTCCGCGAAGATGAAGCCACCGAATTCTCCACTTTCTGGCGCAAAGACCCCGTCCGCGCCCGCCGCCTCGCCAACGACTGGATGACCCAAGCCGTCAAGCGCTATCAATCCATCGAGCAACAAGCCAAGGTCGTGCCCGCGCAAGTAAGTTCCAAATCCCAAGTTCAAATTTCCCCAAAGGACTTTTAACGCAGAGACGCCAAGAGTTTAAGACGCTAGAAAAAAATATTACATTATAAATATCTCATTCTCAGGACTCTTCAAAATAAATTCAAAATTCCAATCTGAAAACTTTCTTAAACTTAGTGTTCATTAGTGTAAATTAGTGGTTAGAAAAATAAACTTGCGCCTTAAACCCTTAGCATCTTTGCGTTAAACTCCGTGAAAATAACCATCTCCAACCTCGTCAAACGCTTCGGCTCCACCACCATCGTCGATCACGTCAACCTGGAGATCCACTCCGGTGAAATGTTCTTCCTCCTCGGCTCCTCCGGCTGCGGTAAGACCACCATCCTCCGCATGCTGGCCGGATTCTATGACCCCGAGGAAGGAGACATCCGTTTCGGGGACCAATCCATCCTCGGCACCCCGCCCCACCGACGCAACACCGCCATGGTCTTCCAGAACTACGCCGTCTGGCCTCACCTCAACGTCTTTGAAAACGTCGCCTACGGTCTCCGCGTCCGTAAAATCCCCCCCTCGGAACTCAAGGAACGTGTCACCCGCGCCCTCACCTATGTCAAGATGGATCATCTTGCCGAACGTAAACCCACCGCCCTCTCCGGCGGGCAGCAACAACGCGTCGCCCTCGCCCGCGCCATGGTCGTCAACCCCGACCTCCTCCTCTTCGACGAACCCCTCTCCAACCTCGACGCCAAACTGCGAATCGAACTACGCGACGAAATCAAAAAGCTCCACGCCGTCACCAAAATCACCAGCCTCTACGTCACCCACGACCAGGAAGAAGCCCTCTCCCTCGCCGACCGCATCGCCGTCATGAGCGCTGGCAAAATCGAACAGGTCGGCACCCCGCAGGAGATCTACAACCAACCCGTCAACCCCTTCGTCGCCAAATTCATCGGGGAAATTAACATCTACCCCGGAGACTCCACCCTCGGTAAAACCCTCGGCGGAACCCCCGGCACCCAAGTCGCCTTCCGCCCCGAAAAAGTCGAAGTCAGCGCTCCCTCCTCATCCACCCCAAACCTCCACGCCCCAAGCCCCCTGCGCGATAGCCATCACCGGCAAAGTCGTTTACTCCAGCTACCTCGGCAGCAAAAACCAAGTCGTCCTCAAAACCCCCCAAGGCGAAGAAGTCAAAGCCTGGCTCCCCAACTACTACACCGAAGGCGCCGACATCACCATCCAGGTCGAAAAACAAAATATTTTAAAATTTTAACGCGAAGAGTTTAAGACGCAAAATTCGCAAGTTTTATGGAAATGGTTTCAGACTTAAGAAAATCCCCTCTGGAGAGGAGTACTGCTTACTACAGTCGCTTCCGAGTGTTTAATCCCCTCTTCCAAAATCCTTCCTATGAAGGAAGGTGGTCGCCTGAGGCGACCGGAAGGTGTTTTCGTAAATCTTTCACCAACAGTCTTTAAAACTTGCGCCTTAAACCCTTAGCGTCTTTGCGTTAAAAAATCCCCGTGAAAAAGTATTATTACCCTTCCTAGTAATCTTCTTCGGATTATTCCTCATTTATCCGTTAAGCATCCTCCTTTCCGGCGCCTTCTTCATCGAAGTGGACGGCTCCCGCAGCTTCTCTCTGCAATACTTCCAGGTCATTTTCGAAAACCCCTTCTACCGTGACTGCTTCATCAACAGCCTCTGCATCGCCGTCTTTTCCACCCTGGCCTGCCTCCTCATCTCCGTCCCCCTCGCCTACTTCTTCCTCCGCTGCCAGTTCCCCGGCAAACTTATCCTCAGCACCCTGCTCCTCGTCCCCCTCATCCTCCCCCCCTTCGTCGGCGCCATCGGCCTGAAACAATTCTTCGCCCGCTTCGGCTCCCTGAACCTTCTCCTCGGCGAATTCGGCCTCATCGACCTCCAGAATCCCCCCGACTGGTTCGGCGCGGGCGGCTTCATTGGCATCATCCTCCTCCAAGTCCTCCACCTCTACCCCATCATGTATCTCAGCGTCCAGGCCGCACTGGCCAACCTCGACCCCAGCCTGCGCGATGCCGCGCGCAACCTCGGAGCCGATGGCTGGCGCATCTTCCGCAGCGTCACTCTGCCTCTGGCCTTGCCCGGCATTTTTGCCGGGTCCTCCATCGTCTTTGTCGCCGCCTTCACCGACCTCGGCGTGCCTCTTATGTTCGATTTTCAAACCACCGTCCCCAGCCAGATCTTCAACCTCGTCACCCAGTCCGACAACCCCCTGGGCTATGCCCTCGTTGTGCTTACTCTCGTCCTCGTTTCCGTTCTCTTCCTGCTTGGGAAAAAACTGGGCGAAGGCAACTACGCCATGATGGGCCGCTCCGCCTCCTATGACGATTCCACCAAGCTCGAAGGCTGGAGAGGCTGGGCCGTGACAGGTCTCATCCTCTCCCTCATCACGATTAGCCTGTTACCGCACATAGGCGTCATCATCCAATCCTTCTCCGCCAAGTGGTTCATGAGTGTGCTTCCTAACGAATGGTCCGCCGAATATTATGCTGAGGTTTTCTCGCTGCCCCTGACCCTCAACAGCATGAAAAACTCCCTCATCTACGCCACCTCCTCGGCCCTCTTCGATCTGGTCCTGGGCCTGGGCATCGCCTACCTGCTCGCCCGCGAAACCTTCCGGGGTAAGGCCATCCTGGATGTGGTCTCCATGCTCCCCTTGGCCCTGCCCGGCCTGGTCCTGGCCTTCGCCTTCTACGTCGCCTTCACCCGCCCTCCCTTCAACGCCATCTCCTGGCTGGACCGCGCGACAACCCCACCCTCCTCCTCGTCATCGCCTATGCCATCCATCGCCTGCCCTACATCGTCCGCTCTGCCTACGCCGGCTTCCAACAAACCTCCGTGTCCTTGGAAGAAGCCTCGGCCAACCTCGGCTACCCTCCCTGGAAAACCCTGCTCAAAATCAGCCTGCCCCTCATCAGTGCCAACTTGATCGCCGGAACCATCCTCACCTTCAGCTTCGCCATGCTCGACGTCAGCAGCGGCATGATCCTCGCCCAGGAAGGCGAATACTATCCCGTCACCAAAGCCATCTACGCCCTCATGGGCCGCATCACCCCCACCGCCCCCAGCATCGCCTGCGCCCTGGGTGTCTTGGCGATGATATTCTTAGCGTTGTCGCTTTTCGGTGCTTCCAAGTTACTTGGGCAGAAGATGGGGCAGTTGTTTAAAGCGTGAGGGAGGAGGGGCGAAAGTTGTCAGTACGCTTACGCTTTCAGTCTTCAGTCTTAAGTCTTCAAACTGACCACTGAGAACTGAAAACTAGGCCCAAAGGGTCTTGATGTGCCTCCAAACTCCTAGGCCAAAGATGGGGCAATTGTTTAAAGCTTAAGATTTTAACCGCTGATGACGCGGATGAATACTGACAACAATTCTGAGCTTAATCATAGGATCTGCTGAGGTCCTTCCTATGAAGGAAGGTGTCCGTTCCGGACGGAAGGTGTTTCCTCGCCCTCAATCCCCCTACTCCGTAAAACAGACATCCACCACTTATCCTCGCAAACTCCCAACAAAACGATATAACTTAACCAAAGTAAGCCTTCTTCATGATCAAGCCTATCACCAAGAAAAGAACCAAGAAAAGAACCAAGAAGCCTGCCTCAAAGGAACCTCTCTTTGTGAAGAAGGTCAGGAGAGCTTTAAGCCGCTCCTCCCAAAAAGTCGCCGCAGAAAACAGGCGTCTAGGCCTTCCTCTCATTGCGTCAATAATCAAGGGCTGACCCCGTTAACCCCGTTGACAGAACCGGAGACCCGAAACCTGCATTCCGCCCCCTCTGTGGTTTTACTTCAATAATTCAACTGGTCATCAGAGCTTTTGATGACATCGTTCTGACGGCAATTATTTTGGCACTCTGATCCATTGATTTTCGTCAATGTCCAAGATGAGATCTGCTATAGTCGGATCAATGCTAAAACTTGCTTCGTCAAGAATTTTGTTTACTTGGCACTCTGAAATATTGTACGTTTGCTCTGCAATAAGCTTCGGTTTGTCTTTCTCATGTTTGGTGTTTAAAAAACACTTCTTGGTGTGTTGTAGATAATAACTGAAACTATCTTGGTTTTTTATATTCGTCGCCTCGCCCTCCCATATCATATTGGGATGAAAATCCCCGGCCGCGATCAACTCCCAACGATATGGCATCCCAAGACTGGTGCCGCGAAAAAAAACCCGCATGGTGTTGGGCTGTCCAGCAAAAATTATTTTGGAGGCAACCAAGACGTATTGATCACTGTCTAATTTAGAGCATGAGATGTTCGTAGATGGCAGCTTTTCTTTACGTAGTATTTCAAGTGCAGTCAGATAATCTGCCATCAGCGGGTAATAACCCTGAGAATTTGGAGAGGATAGTTTGAGGTGACCAGTTTCTTTGGCCTGAACCATCTCAGCGTGATAGAGTAGTGCCAGGATTATGTATGGTTCGAAAAGACCTTGGTTTTTGGTTCTTCCATAGTCAAAATTGAGGGCTTCAACCCCCGCTTTTTTAGTAACTTGCATGAGTGCTTCGGGATGAAGCATGATTTGAAGGGTTTCTCCATCATAGGCTAACGTACGCTGAGCACTCCACTGGGGAAACTCTTCTGGGACTCTTAAAGAAGCATTTTGATAGGAATAGTAAAACGAATTTATACCAGATTTGTATATTAGGAGGTCGGCAACATGGCTCACCTTTTCGTTCGCATACCCTTTTCCGCGTCCTTCGCATTTAAACTCAATTGACTTCAGCTCACGGAAATTATTCGACAGACTTGATAAGATGGAATGCACATCAGGCGCAATTTCCGCCCTTAGCTCTCCTATTGTGAAGAGCATAAGGATGAATAAACTTCTCATAAAACTTTCTGCTTAATTACGAAGGATAGTCGGCTTTGGTTATGTCATTTAGAGACTGCTTAAACAGTGGTTAAATCAAAGAACTACGAGAAAATCGTGCTTGAAATTAGCCATGACCACTTTTTAAAGACAGTCTCTTGGGCTGATCATTCACTTGGTTCGTCTCCAACCGCCGCCTTGCCTCCGCACTGACCGTCATCTATTGAGTCCAAGGGGTTGCAGCCCGGATGACTTGCACATTCGTAAACTGCTTTTCTGGCTTTGGGGTCACCGTCCTTATCCGCTTTCCAACGCTTTCCTTGTGGATCATTGTTTGCGCACTGCACATTCTTGAAGCTAGGTGGAACGCCACCGCAGTTAATTTGTATCTGTCCAACATCACAAGGCAAACCTTTACCCTCTTCACCTGAGTAGACGAGGGTAGACATTGAATTTGTTAGGACAATCACTACAATAATATTTAACCATTTATTCATAATTTAACTCCTGTTATTACCTAGAATTCTAATTCTATGCCAATCATTGTTGCCGCTTGTGCTTAATAGCACACGCAAAAATTCCGACTGCTGACCATCTCCCAATGGCAAGCTTTTGGCCCTGATTTCCAAGTAAAACTGGTTTTGATCTTCTACTAAATTCGCGCTAGCAATCATGCCTACCGGAAATTCTGCTTTCACCAGTCGGACAGCGTTTCCAGCGGAAGTTTTAACCTTAAGTCGCACGGATTTTTCCTCCTCTCGCTTCATCACTCCGAAATAGGCCGCCATAGGAGTAATCTGGACATTACGAGAGTGAATCTTCCACGTCGCAGTCAGCGGTATAGTAGTCGCAGACTCCCAAGCCCCGCTTTTCCAACACTCGATAGATATATCCTCACGGAAGACACCAGTTTCTTCGGCACGGGGCGGGGTGAGGGTAATCAGCCATGCGTTGCCACGGCGAATAATGTTCGTTTTTAGCCCTCCTGACCTCAACCTCAGATCATCCCAAGGCTCCTCGTCTTCCCCTTTCAAAAAGGTAAAGGTCTTCGAAGCAGGAGTTTCATCGACAAACGTTTCGCCCAGATCCAAGTGTGTTGGCCCTTGGAGGACATTTACAGCTTTTCCTCCCACATGAGCCTGTGCGTAGCTGCCGTCGCTAAGATTCACTTGGATCGTCGAGCCAAACTCTCCGATTCGATCCTGCGCGGCCAGAGTGCCTGTCAAGGTGGTGGATTCCCCAGATTTGAGCGTGGCTTTGCCCGCCTTAACTTCCGTGCAGCCGCAGGATTTTTCGACACTGGTGATATCTACCGTCCTCTTGGAGACGTTTTTAACCTCAAATCTAAAAGTCCTTTGTTTCAAACTGACGAATCTTGCCCAAATTTCGTTGGCCGGGCTGGATGCTCAAATCAGAAGCTACATCAGTTGAATCTGAGGCAGAAGATTTAATCTTGAAAAACCAGAAAAGTCCCAATCCCAGCAGAATTAAAAAGCCGAAAGCCGAAAGCCGAAAGCCGAAAGCCGAAAGCCGAAAGCTGACAGCAGACAGCCGACAGCAGACAGCCGAACGCCCGCCGCTTGGAGCGAGTCTTAGCCTCATGGGTGGGCATTTGTTGGTTCACGCTACTTTGCTAGCAAACTATGTGCTCAAAGGTCAACAATTTTAACCCTGTTTTCACTTTGTTATTCACAATGCATCGCAGCTTAAGCGGACGCCCAGAAGGACTTCATCCTTTCGTCACTGTTCCGTCATACGAATGTTGCTCCTATGTCGTTTCCAGTTTGCTGCTTCCCGTCCGCCACGGCAGATCACAGTTCTCCGAGGGTCAGCAACTGTCTTAAGTAGCAAGGGAAAAATCAGGATTTTTTAATAATTTATTGGCAAGGACAATGAGTTTGCGCATCAAGACGGTGAGGGCAAGTTTCTTGGCCTTACCACGAGCAATTAGG
>JAAUTS010000235.1 GCA_012031345.1 Blastochloris sp.
ACAATCGATACGGGGATTGGATCGAAAATTTTTATGAGGGGCAGCTGGCGGGGGGAGGGCTGTGAAACAGGGGGCGTAATCCCCCGGTTTTACCGATTGACTTTGAAGGGGGGTCTTGGAACTGTACGCAGCATTCAGCGTGGCATCCATGACACTCAATGACAAACAGTTGGATAGTTCGGGAAGATCCTTGGAAAAGGGTCTGATTCTAGGCTTTGTCCTGGCATTATTGCCGTTCGGTTTGTGGGCTCAGGATTTTGAGCGAGTGGCTCCTAAGCCTGTGCCGAATACGGAGACGGAGCCGAGTCTGCCTGCTCCTGAGCCGAGGGTGGAGGGAAGTCAGGAGATTTTGGTAAAAAAACTGGTGGGCATTCTGGTGCTGGACAGCACGGACAAGGTGAAGAGAAATCCCCCGGCAGTGCAGGGTTTGAGGGCGGAGGGGAATGATTTACTGAACAAGGAGGAGTTTCAACAAGTGACGGCCAAGTATCTGGGCCAACCACTTTCGATCCAAGCCATCAATGCGCTGGTCAAGGATCTGATTGTGTTTTATCGCGATCAGGATCGTCCGGTGGTGGATGTGGTGGTGCCGGAGCAGGATATCACGAGCGGGGTGTTGCAGATTGTGGCGGTGGAAGGGAAGGTGGGTGAGGTTCGGACGGAAGGTAACCGTTGGTTTTCCAGCACATCGTTGAGTCGCCAAGTTCGGGTGCGGCCGGGAGAGCAAATCCGTTCGAGCAGAATTTTAGAGGATGTGGCGTGGTTGAACCAGAATCCGTTTCGGGAGAGTTCGGTGGTGTTCACGCCGGGCAGTGAGTTGGGCACGACGGATTTGGTTTTGAAGACGGAGGATCGGTTTCCGGTTCGTTTTTATGCGGGGTATGAGGACAGTGGAAATGATCTGACTGGGGATGAGCGCTTTTTGGCGGGGTTCAACTGGGGGGATGCTTTTTTTGTGGGGCATCAGTTGAATTATCAATTCACGGGCAGCTCAGATTTGTTTGATGCGGGGGCGGACTTTGACAATCTGCGGGCCCATTCTTTTTCGTATCTGGCTCCTCTGCCATGGCGGCATACGCTGAATGTGTTTGGATCGCTTTCCAGCAGTGAATCGGAGTTGACTCCGTTCAGCCTGAGTGGATCGAGTGCGCAGGCGGGCTTACGCTACACGGTGCCGCTGCCACGCATCACGAAACATTATCAGCATGAAATTTATGGAGGATTTGATTGGAAGCAGTCGGATAACACTTTGGAGTTTGGGTTTGTGCCCGCCACGGCGACGACGACGGATGTGGGGCAGTGGGTTTTGGGGTATCGCTCCACGCTGACGGATCCCTGGGGGGTGTGGTCGCTGGCACCGGAATTGGTGTGGAGTCCGGGCGAATATTTTGGTCATCAGAATGATGCGGCTTATCAGGCGGTGCGGGCCAACGCGTCGAGTGATTATGTTTATGGCAAGATCAAGCTGAGCCGGGTGACGCGGCTGCCTTGGGATTTCAGTTTGAGCAATGAGTTCAACGCCCAGATTTCCAGCAGCAATTTGTTGGGCAGTGAGCAGATGAGTTTTGGCGGGTATTCCTCAGTGCGTGGTTATGATGAACGTGAGCTGAGCAACACGGATGAGGGATGGATGGTTCGTAATGAACTGAGGGCACCGGCTATCAGCATTCTTCAATGGTTTGGGGTCAAAGGGGTGAAAGATCAGCTTCAGTTTTTGGGATTCTTTGATTACGGATCGGCGGAGGCGCACACGGGTAACGTGACGCGGCAGGATGGTCTGGCGGTGGGATCAGAGACGCTGGCTTCAGCCGGGCCTGGACTGCGTTACTCGGTGAATTCGTGGCTGACGGTGCGGGCGGACTATGGGTTTCAGCTCAATGATGCGGGGAATGACCGGCATGATTCCCGTTGGCATGTGGGGGTGATTGTCAGCTACTGAGCGGGTTCCGCCAGCGGATTCCGGGGAAGCGGGCAAAATCAGCGTCCGCGGAATGGATCTCTGCGTGATATTCCAATGACAAGACCGCGATGTGGGCATCTGTAGTCAGATTTCCGGCCACGCCTGTTTTTCGAATCAATTGCAAGAAGGTGGACAGATGGGTATGGGAAGGCTCGATCAGCCGGACTTGGGGACGTTTGAACCAGGATTCGATACATCGGGCACTCTCATCCACCGTGAGTGGTTGCAGCAAAATACGGGCTGAAGTGGAAAGCCGTAGAAACGCCATAATAACGGCGTGAGGAATGCCGACTGGTTCGGCTCCGTTTAAAAGCCTCTCCCACCACTGGATAGAGGCGGCATGGTCCGGATCCGCTTGATTGTGGGCGTAGAGGATGAGGTTGGCATCCGGAATGATCATTTCTGCATATTTCTCCTAGTGGAGAGAAAGGCGTCCATTTCCAAGTCATCAGCCAGTTGTTGGAGGCGTCCGCGATCAATCCCCGGCTGGTATCCTGATTGAAAAGTGGGTGTTTTGTAAGTCGCCAGAGGCTCTGAGCTGGGTTGAGATTGAAGGCTTTGGCAAATAGCTTCGTTCAAGACCTGCTTGAAGCTCTTGCGTTTTAAGGCCATCTCGCGGCGAATAAGGGATTCACTATCAGGGTCAAGCGTGACCGTGGTTCTCATAAAGTCATCATAGCATCATGCTAAATGCTGTCAAACTGTCATCTGTTGCGCGCCCAGAGTAAACTTACTTAGAGCAAGGCTGACATAATCTGATGTAAGAAGCTGTGAATGCCGTTGAAATCCTGTTTCTGAGAGGAGCGCGGGCTTCCCGCCTGCTAAGCGGGGCATCTTGCCTAGCTTTTTGGGATTCACTCATCGGAGATTGAAAACAAGAGCCTTGGGCGAGACGCCCAAGGCAGCGGGCAAGATGCCCGCGCTACTTTTAAACAATAACTCTCTCCCTCCCTACGGCATGGTTCCGACTAAGAAGGTGTGAATGCCGTCTGTGTCAGAGGGCTCACTCATCTCCCCCCGGCGTCTGACACAGACGCTCTACAGCAGGAAGAGTCTGGTTCAGGTGGGA
>JAAUTS010000081.1 GCA_012031345.1 Blastochloris sp.
CTCCAACCACGCCTGTAAGGTTCCATCCTCACCAAAGGTTCCATGCAGACAGATAAAAATCGTCCCCGCTTCCTGCGTCAACTCCAGCTCGGTCGTGGTCAGATCCAGCACCTCCACCTCATAGTCCAGCGAACGCAATGCCTTTTCCACCGCCGCACCTGTGCGCAGAGAAACCTCCCGCTCTGACGAGATCCCTCCTTTTAATACGGTCACTTTTCTCTTCATCACTTTATTCACCCAAAACTTTGACTTCCAACTCCAACTCGATTCCCCGCTCCAGGCGGGCCTTTTCCTTGATCAAAGCCACCAACTTCAGAATGTCCTCCGCCGTGGCTCCGCCGTCGTTGACGATGAAGTTCGCATGAACCGGGGAGATCCTCGCTCCACCGCAGGTCGTATCCTTCAATCCAAGTTCTTCAATCAACTTCCCGCTAGATATACCCTCGGAATTTTTAAATGTACAGCCCGCACTTGGTGCCGCAGGCTGTGAAGACCATCTTTTTTTGCTGTAGGCCTGTAATTGTGCGGAAATCTCGGAATCTTCCCTCCGTTGCCCCCTCAAAACCGCTCCCAACACCACCTGCTTTTCAAACAAAGCCACGTCGCGATAAGCCACCTCAATGCTGCTCATCGCACTTTCCCGCACCTGCCCACCCGGATCCATGGTCCGCACCGTCTCCACCACCTCCGTGATCCAGGATTGCATCGCCCCCGCATTCATCCGCAGCGCACCGCCTACATTTCCTGGAATCCCCTCCATAAACTCAAACCCACCCAGCCCGGCTTTTTTTGCCTGATACACAATATCCTTCAACCTCGCCCCCGCCCCCACCCAGACCCGATCTCCCTCCACCCGGATTTCCTTGAAACCACCCTGACCCAGATGAATGCAAACTCCACGGATGCCCCGGTCTCTCACCAAAAGATTCGTCCCACGCCCAATCATCGTCACCGGGATTCCCCTCTCCCCACAAAATCGGAACATCGCAGCCAAAGCCTCCTCATTCGCCGGCTCAAACCAATACTGGGCCGCCCCTCCCACCCGCAGCGAAGTGTGCTTCTTCATCGACTCATAAGGCCTCAACACACTCTCCCGCCCCACCACCTCCCGCATCTCCTCCCACAAACGCAGATCCTCCGCCATCGCACTGCACACCTCATGAATGTTTCCCGCCCCCATCGTCAACACACAATCCCCCTCGCTCAACTCCCCACCTAACATTCTCTTCAATTGATCCAAATCCTCCGCATAATGAACCTTATCCCCCGCCGTCGCCCGCACGGATTCAAACAAAGCCCGTCCATCCACCCCCTCCATCACCTTCTCCCCCGCGCCATAGATGTCCGTCATCACCACCACGTCCGCCTCCCGGAAAGCCGCACCAAACTTCGACTGCAAATGCCTGCTGCGCGAGTAGCGGTGAGGTTGAAACGCTGCCACCACCCGCTTGCGCCCCGTCCCCCGCGCCGCCGCCAACGTGGCCTGAATCTCCGTCGGATGATGCGCGTAGTCGTCCACCAAAAGATAAGCTTCGCTTTGAAAACGCACATCAAACCTGCGGCTCGCCCCCCGCATCCTGGCCATGGCCCGGACACAGCTCTCAAAAGAAACCCCGTAACTCATAGCCAAGGCCATGACCCCCGTCGCATTGCTCACATTATGCCGCCCCGGTATCGTCAACACCACATCCCCCAGATCTGTTCCGTCCCTGCGAACCCGAAAACGACTGCCCCGCTCCTCCAGCGCGATGTCATAAGCCTCAAATCGCGCAGGCCGTTCTAGCCCATACGTGATGATGTCGCGATTTCTCTCGATCAACTTCCTCGTGTTCTCATCATCCACACAAGCCACCACCAAGTGTTGGCTTTGCTCCACCACCTGTTGAAACACCTCCATGATCGCCTGCAAGTCGGCGTAATAATCCAGGTGATCCTCCTCAATGTTCAATATCAGACTTCCCCAAGGATGATACAGGCGGATGCTGCCATCACTCTCATCCGCCTCCGCCGCCAGCACGGCCCCCTTCCCCGCCGAAGCACTGGCTCCAAAAATCGGTGTGTCCGCTCCGATGTAAAATCCCGGCTCCAAGCCCCGCTCCTTCAAAACCGCCGTCAACATCACCGTGGACGTGGTCTTCCCATGTGTGCCACAGACAATCAACAACTCCCGCGCATCCGCCAAGGCCGCCAATCCCCGGGCTCTTTGTATTTGGGGAATGCCCAGATCCCGCGCTTCCACCCGCTCCACATGGTTCTCCTTGATCGCCGTGGAATAAATGACCAGCTCGGCCTCACGCACATGCGCCCGGTCATGTCCCTCCTCAAACTTCAAACCCTGGGCCACCAACTCCTCCGTCTGCTCCGCCCGTATCAAATCCGATCCCGACACCTGGTGCCCCGACTCCAAAAGCAATCGCGCCAAACCTATCATTCCACTCCCGGAAACACCGATCAGATGAATCCTGCGCGGTGCCGCTTTTAACCAGCCGGAACTGCCCACCTCTCCCCCCATCTGGCTCGGATCAAAGGACATTCAACACCTCCTGCGCCACCCGTGCCGCTGCATCCTTCCGACCCAGACTCCCCGCTCTGCCCGCCACCACCGCACGCGCCGCCTCATCTTCAATCCACTGCCTCAATTTTATGCCCAAAGCTCCGGCCCCTTCCTTTTCCGCAATCATCTCCGCCGCCCCGGCCCGCACAAACACCCTCGCATTTTCGCTCTGATGATCTTCCGCCGCATGAGGATAAGGCACCAGCAGCGAGGGAATTCCAAAATAACCAATCTCCGTCAGAGACGCCGCCCCGGAACGCGCCACCATCACATCCGCCAAACTGTAAAGCGCGTCCATGCGTTGACAAAAGGACATCACCTCCGCCACAAATCCCGCCTGACGATACTTCGCCTCCACCTCGGCCCGGTCTCGCTCCCCCGTTTGATGCACAAACTGAATCTCATCACGATGACTTTCCAAAGTCTTCAACGCTTCCATCATCATTTGATTCAATCCACTAGCCCCCTGACTTCCTCCCATCACCGCAATCGTCATACGTCCCTCCCTCAACTGACCCGGCCATACGCGGAACGCTTCGGACTTTTCCATTCTCTTCAAGCTGGAGCGCAGCGGCGTGCCTGTGCCCAGGCATTTCGCTTTTTTTAAATGCTCCGCACATTCCTCAAATCCTAACAAAACTCGATTCACCCGTCCGGCCAGCAGCCGCGTGACCTTGCCTGGAATCGCATTGGATTCATGCAGCAAGGTCGGCAACCGTCTCCGTGCGGCGGCAATCAGAATCGGCGCACAGGCAAAGCCCCCCATGCCCAGCACCACCGCCAAACGCTGCTCCCGAATCTCCCGCACCGCGATCTGATGGGCCTTGATGTATTGCAACACAAATCGAAACAACCCCGGCCCCAATCCCGGCCATCCCATCGTTGGCAGCACCACCGCTGTCATTTGTGGATAAGACTCCATGACTTTGCGGTCGATCTCCTTGTTGGAAATATACAAGCGCACCGTATGGCCGGCCTCCACCAGCTTCTCCGCCACCGCCAGGCCTGGATACAAATGTCCCCCTGTTCCCCCACACGCTATACCTATCGTTGCCATGACACCTACATTCGCTCATGGATCACCGTCGGCAACACACCCCGTTTTTTGACCGGGGCATATACCGCATACCGATGGATGTTTAATAAAATTCCCACACACACCAGACAGATGATCAGGTTGGAACCCCCGTAACTAATGAAGGGCAAGCCAATCCCTTTCGCTGGCATGAGCGAAGTGACCACCGCCATGTTCATCGCCGCCTGCAGACACATCAACGCTGTCACCCCAAAACCCAGCAATAATCCGGTGCTGTCCGGCGCATGGCAGGAAATATAACCCCCGGACAGGGCCAACAACAAAAAACAAAACACCACAAACAAGGTGATCGGTAAGCCCAGCTCCTCACCCATGATCGGGAAAATACAATCCGTGTGCGCTTCCGGCAGATAAAACATCTTCTGCACACTGTTGCCCAAACCCAGTCCACTCACCCCACCGGAACCAAACGCCAACAAAGCCATCCAGATTTGGTAACCTCCGTCCTGCTGATGTTTCTCAGGATTCATAAACGCCAGAATACGATCCAGCTTCTCCGGATCATGCAGCGCCACAAAAATAATCGCCCCAATCCCCAACACCGGAACGGGCAAAAGATACTTTATCTGGGTCCCGGCGATGAACATCATCAGACACACAATCACCAACATCAACGCCGCCGATCCGAGATCCTTCTGAAACTTGCACAACACCGCCAGGCAACCCAGAAACAGAACCGGTATCGCCACTCCGTCCTTGAACGTGTGAATGGTTTTCTGCCTCGTCCCCAACCAAACCGCCAACAGCACAATCAACGAAAACTTCGCCATCTCCACGGGTTGTATGTTGGTGAAACCCACGTTCAACCAACGATACGCCCCGTTTCGATAGACTCCGAGTCCCGGCACAAAACAGGCCACCATCAGCACCAACGCCACCACTGCCATGATCCAGGCAAACTTCGTCCAGTGATGATAATCCCAACGCGCTGCCACCACGCAGGCCGCCACCCCGATGAAAAGGAACACGGCCTGTCTCGTGATGAAATAGGCCGGGTTTCCCTGATTCGCCGGGGCGAAGGCTCCCACACTTGTCAATACGACCAGACCCAGGGAGACCAGGGCCAGGACGGAAAGAATCAGGATGTAAACGCCGTTGCGGTGCATGATCTTGTATTTTGCTAAGTCTTCAATCTCAACGCTGAGACTGGTGGGATCAAGGCCACGTCCGTTTTTGCACCTCGGTCCGCACTGGCTCCGCCTTGGGCACTGCCGCTTCCTGCGAAGCACTGGTCGGCACCTTGATGGTTGATCCCACCTTCAATTTAGAAGGGTCCGTGATGCCGTTGATCTTGGCAATGGTCGAAGGCTCCGTGTTGAAGCTCTTGGCAATCTTCCAAAGGGTATCCCCCGCCGCAACCGTGTATTCCGAAAACCCGGTCTTCACCACCGCAGGCGCTTTGACCACTGTCGCGCTGGGAATCTGAACCGCCGTGGAGCTGCCACTCGCCAACCCCGCACCAGCACCTGGAACATTTAGGGTTTGACCAATTTTGATCATGTCCCCGCTGATCCCGTTCAAGCTCCGCAGCTCCGCCACCGTCGTGCCGTGAATGCGTGCGATTTTGGCCAGACTATCCCCCTTCTTCACCGTGTAACTTCCCGCCGCCATGGTCGCAGCGTTGGTTTTCACGACTTCCGTCACCATCGGTGCCACCTGACTCTGCTCCGCCGCACGAGGCTGCACTTTGCCCGTATTGGAATAGATCGGATCATTCGGCGCAGGCATGGTCATTTGACCTCCCATTTCCACCTCGTTCGACTCGGCCAGAGTCGGAACCTCCGCCGTCTCCAAGGTCGGCTCAAGCTGAGCTGGCATCACCGTCTCCTCCGCCACCGCCGCAGGCTGTTCCATTTCCGGAACTTCCGCCACCTCCGCCTCGGAAGGCGTGTTTCCCCGCAGCAGATTGTAGGCTATAAAGGCCACGATCACTGCCACATGCAATCCCAGCACGACCAAAAAGATCGTGGACAGCTTTCCATTCGCCGCCGTTGTTTTTATTTCTTCGTTCATGTTATCTCCTATTTTTGTTTTGTTGATGATGTTTGTTGTTGAACCAGGTCTCGAAAGGTGTCGCCTCGATCCTCGAAATTTTTGAACATGTCGTAACTGGAACAGCCGGGAGAAAGCAGCACCACCGTGCCCGGCTTCGCCAAGTCCCCGGCCACCGACACCGCTTCAGCCAGACTCCCGCACTCATGACAGGTCGTCGCTCCGTTCCAAATCCGTCCCAGCTTCACGCGCATCTCGCCGATCAAAAGGGCATGAGACACCTTCTTCTCCAACAAGGGTCGCAGCGGGGCAAAATCAAAACCCTTGTCCTTCCCGCCCGCGATCAAAACAACCGGAGCCTCCTGTCCCATCAGCGCTTTCTCCATCGCGTCGATGTTGGTCGCTTTGGAATCATTGATGTAAATCACCCCATCCCTTTCCCCCACCATTTCACAACGGTGAGGCAGCGCGCGGTAACTGCAAATCGACTCGATCACCATTTCCCGATCCAACCCGTAGATGTCCCCCACGGCCAAGGCCGCCAGCATGTTTTCCGCATTGTGCGGTCCCCGCAGCCCGCTGCGTGATTGCTCTAAAACTTTCTCGCCCTGAGCCACCAGCCAGCCTTGATGTAATGATAATCCGCCGCCGGATTGACCCCGCTGATGCTTGTTCGTTTGGCTCTCAATTTCGGAAAATCCAAATCCACATTGACCACGGCATGATCCTCCTCGATCTGGTTTTCAAAGATCCGATCCTTTGCCTTTTTGTAACTTTCCAGATCTGGATAACGGTCCAGGTGGTCGGGGCTGAAATTCAAATACACCGCCACCCTGGGTCGGAAATCCTGGATCGCCTCCAACTGAAAGGAACTCACTTCCAACGTGATCAATGGATATTCCCGCGCCTCCCTCACCACATCGCTGTAAGGTTTCCCGATATTGCCACAAGCCACCGTGGCCAGCCCACCCGCGTTCAAAACCCTCGACACCAACTCCGTCGTGGTGCTCTTGCCATTCGTCCCCGTAATGGCCACCACGGGCACTTCACTGCAACGATATGCCAGTTCAATTTCCGAAATCAACGGAAGACCTGCCATTTCCCCGGACCAGGGCCGAACTCGGGTCAATGCCGGGCGAGATCACTCCATAATCCAAGGCAGGCAATGCTGTTTTGATTTCCTCGGAAGCACCCAACTCCACCCGAACCCCCCTACCCGCCATATCCTGAGCGAGCCGACGCAGCGATTCGCTTGTTTTGCTGTCACGCAAAACAACCTGGGCTCCCCGGCTGAGCAGCAGTTCGCAGGCCGCGCGACCACTCTCGCCCGCGCCCAGCACCACCACCGTTGTTGATTCCATCTTCATGCTCTATGATTCAAAATTACGTCTTAACGCAGCTTCAAGGTCGCCAAACCCAACAAGGCAAAAACCAGACTCAAAATCCAAAAGCGCACCACCACGGTTGACTCATTCCAGCCCTTCAGTTCGAAGTGATGATGAATCGGGGACATCGCGAAAATCCGTTTCCCCGTCAGCTTGAACGACGCGACCTGGAGGATGACGGAAAGGGCCTCCATCACAAAAACCCCTCCGACCAAAACCAAGAGGAACTCCTGGTTGACGCAGATGGCCACCACTGCAATAGCACCACCAATGGCCAGCGATCCCGTGTCCCCCATGAAAACCTTGGCCGGATGACAATTAAACCACAGAAATCCCAGTGAAGCTCCGGTCAGGGCGGCGCAAAACACTGACAACTCCGCCACCCCTGGGTTACGGGGCAAAAGCAGGTAAGCGGCAAATTCCTTGTTGTCCGTCACGTAGGCGAACAGGCCGAAAACCACCGCCACCGACACAGTGCAGCCCGCCGCCAATCCATCCAATCCATCCGTCAAATTCACCGCGTTCGAGGAACCGGAAATGACCAAAATAAAGAAACCCACCGCCAACCAACTCAGATTCTCCAGGACCGCAACCTTGATAAAAGGCAGCTCCAAACTGCGCGCCGCATCCTTCGTGTCCGGGTGTGAAATCAGGAAAATTCCCACCGCCGCCGCAATCAGGATTTGACCGAACAACTTTTGCCGACTGGTGATTCCCTCGGATTTTTTCTTTTTGATCTTTAAATAATCATCCAAAAACCCTAAGGCCCCCAACATCAACGTAGGCACCAGAACCACCCACAGATACAGATTGGTCGGTTTGGCCCAAAGCAGACAGGAAAGACTCAGAGTCAGCAGGATGATGATGCCCCCCATGGTCGGCGTTCCTTTCTTGCTTCCATGCAGTTCCGCCAGCTTATGCACCTCCTCTTTTCCCCGGATGGGTTGACCCAACTTGAGCCGCGTCAACATTCTTATGGCATGGGGAGCCAGCCACAAGGTTACGAGAAAAGCCGTCAACGCTGCACTGATGGCACGAAAGGTCAGGGCGTCAAAGACACGTAATGGTCCAAAAATATGCGATAATTCCGCTAAATAAGTCAACATGGCTTCTGTCCTCCCAACAACATGTCAACCACCCGCTCCATGCGTTGGCTTCTGGATCCTTTGACCAGAATGACATCGCCTGCGAGCCTAGTACTTTTGTAAAAATTGTACAGTTCTTCGTGTGAGGGAAAGGCCAGCGCCTGCAAATCCCGCATCCCCGCTTCCCGCGCGCCCGCACACAAATCCTCCGCCCCTGGCCCCAGGGCATAAAGCAATTCGAACCCACACTCCACCACGGCCCGGCCCGTTTCCCAATGTAAAGCCCCCGCATGACTCCCCAATTCCCCCATGCTGCCCAACAAAGCCACTCGCCGCCCGCCCACAGGCAATTTTTGCAAGGTCTCCAAAGCCGCCCGCATGGAGTCAGGGCTGGCGTTGTAGGTGTCATTCACCACATAACCCTGCTCCCAACGGATCAGACTGAGCCGATTCCCCCCGGCATCCCAACTCTCCAGACCTTCCACACAATCTTTTACCGGAACCCCCGCAGCCAAGCCCACCGCCAGCGCCAATCCGGCATTTTGCACCATATGCCACGCGGGAGCCTTAAGCTTCGCTTGGGCCTCCACGCCATAACCCCGAAACAAAAATCTCGCGCCTTCTTCACTCAACTCTTCCAACTCCAACTTCAGGGTGCAGCTGTCCGCCGTTCCCACCGAATGAATCTCCGCCTCAGTCTGCCCAAGCAGAACGGAGTGAAAGGTATCATCTGCATTGAGAAAAGCTTTGCCCGTCTTGGCCAGAGGCCGGATCACACTCGCTTTTTCCAAAGCAATCGCTTCTTGGTTGGCAAAGGCCTCAATGTGCGCCCAGCCAATCTTGGTGATCACACCCCACTCCGCCCCAGCCATTTCCATCAGTGGTGCCAGCTCTCCGGGATGATTCATCCCCATCTCCACCACTGCCCACTCATGTTCAGGCTCGGCCTGTAGCAGAGTCAGCGGGACTCCGATATGATTGTTCAGATTCCCGCTGGTTTTGTGCGTTTTAAATTTTTTTGCCAGCACCGCCGCAATCAATTCCTTGGTGCTCGTCTTCCCATTACTCCCCGTCACCGCCACCACCCGCATCGATAGTTCACGGCGATAAGCCGCAGCCAGTCTCTGCAAACCCAACAGGGTGTCTTCCACTCCTATCAAACCAAAGGACGACTTGCTTTCCGCCCCGGCACGCGCGTCGGAGATCATGGCCGCCACCGCACCCGCCTGCGCCGCCTCCTGCACATGCTCGTGTCCGTCAAATTTTTCTCCCTTTAAAGCAACAAACAAATCTCCCGGTTGCACCTGTCTGGAATCCGTGCAAACCCTCACCGCATGACGCTCCCCCGCCCCTCCGAGCAGCTCGCCCCCGGCCATCCGACACAACTGGATCAAGGAAAGTGGTTTCATGCCAACCTCCCCACCTTCAGATACTTCAAAGCCATGTCCCGATCGGAAAAGGCAATTTTTTTTCCCGCCACCTCCTGGGTCCGTTCGTGACCCTTGCCCGCCAATACGATCAGGTCACCTGCTCGTGCCGTTCGCACCAATTCCGCAATTGCTTCCTCCCGATCCTGAATGACTTGATAGGCACAGCCCGGCTTCAGACCCTGGGTCATTTGTCGCAAAATCTCCGCCGGATCTTCACTGCGCGGATTATCCGAGGTAAAGATTGCCTCGTCCGCCAAGGCACAAGCGACCGAAGCCATCAAGGGCCTCTTGCCCGCGTCACGGTCACCACCACAACCTATCATCACCCGCAGCCGACCCCGACAAAAGGGACGCAGACTCTGCAGAACATTTTTCAGAGCATCATCTGTGTGGGCATAATCCACCAATACTTGGAAATCCCCTCCATGCGGCACCACCTCCATCCGACCGGGCACACCGGGAGCCTCCGCCAACCAGGCCGCCATCGGCTCCAAACCCAGACCCATGCTTGCTCCGGCAGCCAAGGCCGCCAAAACATTGTGAACATTAAACGCCCCAAGCCAGGGCACTTCAATCTGGGTCGTTCCCCACGGACTCTCACAACGCCAGGACATGCCGCGATCATGGCATCTCACATTTTCCGCCCGAATTTCCCCTTCCCCTTCCAGCGATGTTCTCCACAACCGCACCCCCGGCTTGAGTCTGCCCGCCAACCTTTTCCCCGCCGCGTCATCCACATTGATCACCGCCGTCGCGCCCGCTTCCAAGCCAAACAAAAAGTTTTTCCTTGGCCAAATAATAATTCTCCATGTTGCCATGAAAATCCAGGTGGTCCTGAGTCAGATTGGTGAACACCGCCACCTTGAAAGGAATCCCCGCCACTCGCTCCAGGCTCAGCGCATGGGAAGAAACCTCCATCACCGCCGCCCGGCATTTCTTGGCCCGCATCCCCCCCCAGCATCTGTTGCAATTCCAAACTTTCCGGAGTGGTCCGAGCCGCCTCCATCCGTTCACTCCCCACGCGATATTCAATCGTCCCCAACAATCCAGCCACCACACCCGCCCGTTCCAAAAGATAGTGAATCAACATCGCGGTTGACGTTTTTCCGTTGGTTCCAGTGATGCCGATCATGTCCAGGGCTTGAGCGGGTCGGCCGTAAAAATTCGCCGCCGCCAAGGCCAACCCACGACGAGCACAATCCACCCGTGCCCAGGCCAGCTGACCGGGCACTGGGAAATTTTTTTCCATCAATAAAGCCGCCGCTCCACGCCGCAGCGCGTCAGGAATGTATTCATGCCCGTCACTCCGGACTCCCTGCCAGGCGCAAAACAAATCTCCCGGCTCCACCTCGGAGGAACGATAACGCAGACCACGGATCGGGACGGTAAAATCCCCACCCCTCTCCAGCAGAGGGATGTCACGAAAAACTTCGGACAAGATCATGGTCTCACCCTCCGGTCCGCCATCACGTTGTTGTCGGATTCGCGATGCAATCCCAATTCCTCCGCCACCTGAGTTGAAATACGACTGAAAGAAGGCGCCGCCACCTTGCCGCCATACGGCAGATGACTGTTGCCACTTCCCGTGGCCCTGGGTTCATCCACCACAATCGAAACCAAAAACTCAGGATCGTTTGCAGGCAGAAATCCGATGAATGAAGAATAATAGATCCCATGGGCATAAACTCCGTTCACCAACTTCCGCGCCGTTCCGGTTTTTCCCGCCACCGTAAAGTCTTTGACCCGGGCCTTGACTCCGGTCCCGTTCTCCTCCTGCACCACATTTTTCATCACCTCCGCCACCTGCACCGCTGTCTCCCGGCTCACCACCTGACGCAACACCTTTGGCAGATATTCCTTCACCTTGCGGCCATCCTTGTCCACCACCGCCTTGATCAAACGCGGCTCCATCAGCTTGCCCTCGTTGGCGATTGCTCCCACCGCCATCGTCATCTGTAGATTGGTCACGGCCACCCCATACCCAATCGGGATGCGCGTCAAATCCACCTTGTGCCATTTCCGGGCATCACGAATGAGCCCCTTTTGTTCGCCAGAGATCGCCTGCTCGGGATTCTGCACATAATTTCCGAATCCCATCTCCTGGATGTAACGGTGCAGTTTGTTTTCCCCCAAACTCAGGCCCACCTTGGCAAAGGCGATGTTGCTGGATACAGTGAACGCCTGCCACAAGGGCAGGGTGCCGTGCGGTGAAGTGTCATAAAGCGGACGATCCGCGTAGTTAAAAGTCCCATTTTCACAAAAATCGGCGTGTTCGGCGTCATCAACCGCTCATTCAACGCCGCAGCCAGTGTGATGATCTTAAAGGTCGATCCCGGCTCGATCTGATCTTGCAGGGATCGGTTTCTCAAATTTTCCGGCGGATTGAAGGTCGAGCGGTCGTTGGGATCGAAAGTCGGGCGACTGGTCATACCCAGGATCTCCCCCGTGGCCACCCGCAACACCACAATGTTCACCCCTTTGGCCGAATATTCATGATAAATTCGCTCCGCTTCCTCCTCGATCTGGTGCTGAATTGTCCGGTTGATGGTCAGGACCACATCCATCCCATCCTTCGGTTCCCGATCCATCTGTCGATAGGCCGCGATCTCCTGACGCTTGCGATTCCTCACAATCCGCCGCTCCCCCGGAACTCCCTTTAGATATGTGTCCATGATTTCCTCCACCCCCTGCACCCCTTTTTCAAATTCCACCGGGATCCCACTATCACCAAAGTTTTTGCTGATTACATTGGTGTAGCCGATAATGTGACTGCCCTCCTCCCCATTCGGGTAACTGCGCTTGGAACGGGAAGCAAAAATCAGGCTCTTTGCCCTCAACTGTCTCAGAACTTTTTCCTGCTCGGGATTAAGTTCCTTCGCCAACAGCATGTCCCGTTTTTTAGGCGATAAACTGATCTGAAAGCGGGCCAGGGGCCAACCCAGCGTCTCCGCGATGTCCGCAATCTCCTTCGGGTTTTCCAGAGCTACTTTGCCATCAATACGCAGGTCCGTCACCGTCACGGTCTGGCTGAGAATCTGCCCCCCCGCATCCAGAATCCGTCCACGCTGCGCCGGCATCGGCACCACACTATAATGCAGGTTGATGGCCTTCTCCCGGAACTCCTCATGCTTGACCAACTGTAGATAAACCAGCCGGCTGGAGATCACCGTGAAACCGCAGGCAAACAAAACGAAAACCGTCATCGCCCGCGCCTGAAGGGCCGGATTCAACGCACTCCCTCCGGCCCAATCTCATCCGCCCGGGCCAACTGTCGCAGCTCACGCTGGGGGCTGGGTGAAATTTGGGCCGGAATCACTCTCAACTCCGAAAGCGGCACCATGCTGATGTTGAACCTGCTCAGCTTCTGCTGCAACACGGTCGCTTGTTTCAAACGCGTGATCTGCAACTCCAAGCCCTCGTTTTTCTTGCGGTAATCGTCCCGCTCCGATTCCAGCTTCTTGTTGGCATCCGCCAACTTGATCGTCTGAATCTGCATGAAGACATAGACCAAGCCCAACACCGTCATCACGATGCAGCACACAAACAGCTTCCACAGCCGCTTGGCCTGGATTCCGTTGGCTTGTTTGAGTCGGTTGCGGCTCATATCACTTTCTCCGCCCCCCTCAGCCGCGCACTCCGCGCACGCACATTCCGGCGGACCTCGGCTTCCGTCGGCAACCAACGTCCCAACTTTTTTAAACAATACTCGGGATTCGCATGACCGAAGGCATAACGCTCATTGTCGATCTCCGCCCGGCTGTGCTTGGTGATGAACGCCTTCACCCGCCGATCCTCCAAGGCATGGAAACTGATCACCGCCAGGCGGCCCCCTTTTTTTAACAAGCGCGGAACCTCCGCCAACATCACATCCAAAGCCTCCAACTCCTGATTCACCGCAATTCTCAAGGCCTGAAATGTTTTCGTCGCAGGATGAATTTTCGATCCTTTACGTCCCCCCACCGCCTTTTCCACCAGCTCCGCCAGTTGCAAGGTGCTCGTGATGCGACCCGCACTCCGGCCCGGACCACGCTGGCTGCAATACGCCGGGATTTCGGCTCCTCCCCCAAGCTCCAAATCAAATGCGCCAATTCCGCTTCTCCCAAATCATTAACCAAATCCTCCGCCGTGATCCCCCTCTCAGGATCCATCCTCATGTCCAAGGGACCGTCCTGCTGAAAACTAAATCCCCTCTGCGCCTGATCCAATTGGGGGGAGGACACCCCCAAGTCCATCAGAATACCATCAAACGACCCCGTCCAAGACTCATCCCGGCACAGCTCCGCAAAATTTCCGCGACATAACTCCAATCGCCCCTCCCCCTCCTCCACACGCAAACGCTCCGCCGCTGCCATCGCCTCCGGATCGCGATCACAGGCCAGCACCGAAGAACCCCGCTTAAGCAGTGCTCTCGTATGCCCTCCCCGCCCAAAGGTCGCATCCAGAATTCTCATATCCTTTTCAGGTCTCAACAGTTCCAAAACTTCCTGCAATAAAACCGGCTCATGCTCGCGCCGTTCCGCTGGCAAGGAATCGGTCACAGATCGGAACGTCCTTCCACCTCATCATGTTTCTCTGCGCTTCTTAGATCCTGCCGCTGCTTCTGACTCTGTTGTTGCTGAAGCAGATCCCAGTAACGACTCACCCTCTGGCGGATGCATTGGCGCTGCGTCCGTTCCGAAATTTCCGTCTCTACCGTGGCCGAAGTTCCCTCCGTCGGCAGCCCGCGTCGTTTTAAAGATCGAATGGAATGAAACATCATAAGCCGGCCTCCCGCATCACCTGCTCAAAACTCGCATCCTCCACCGCAGCCGATTTCCACTTCGCGGCATCCCAGATTTCAAAATGGTCAAAACGCCCCACCAACACCGCCACCTTGGTCAGCGCCGCCTCCTTCCGCAGCTTGTCCTTGATCATGATCCGATTCTGTTCGTCGGATTTCACCCGCTGAATCAAGGGCGCCAACTTTTCCAAAACCCGACGACGCGGATCTTCAAACGAGGCACCAGCAAGCTGCTGGATTTTGGCGGCAAAAAACGAGCCGGGATACACCCGCAAAAACCCCTCGGTCGCAGGCACCACGTCGAGCACCGACTCAAAGCCCTCCCCACGCCACTCCCTGGGCACGGTGATACGTCCTTTTTCGTCAAAAGTATGCTCAAACGTATCTGTATAAACCTGTTGCATGACTAGAGGGGCCGACACAATTCTACACGATGCGACCTAATGGGCCACAACGCCCCCTTTTAAACCACAATCACCCACCTCCGTCAATCACGAAGCGTCAGCTCCCCCCACCAGATCCGCGCCCGCCAGGGCCAGCGTCCTTTCGGCTTCGAGCGTCTCGATCTCTCCGGCGAGACCATCCTTGCGGCGTGAGAGGTCATCGGCATGGGCCCTGAGCCGCACCGGTATCTCGGTCAATATCGCGTAGTTGGCTCGCGCGTCCGGATACTTGACGAGCCCGGCGACCCACT
>JAAUTS010000082.1 GCA_012031345.1 Blastochloris sp.
CTTCTTCGTCCCTATATCAAGAGGCAGAAAGGGCCGCAGGCCCGCTTCCGGGTGTGTTTTTCCTCCACCCCCAACCCCAAACTCGTAACTAGAAACTCCCTCCCCCCCTCCAAAACCATTGCTCTTTAAAAAAGGCCCCGATACCCTCTTCCCATGAACGAATCCGAAAACGATTTCAAAAAAGAATGTAACGTCACCGAAGCCATCGTCGGCATTGGCAGCGCCTTTGTCCTGGGACTGTTCTTGGCCGTCTTTATCCTCTTCTTCAACAGCCGCTTCATTTACTGAGTTTGCTTAGAGGCTGTCTAAAAAGTGGGCGAGGTAAAATTTCAAGAGAAAATTTCGTCCGGCTAGGAGCGACGAAGGTGCCTATCCACAAGGATACGCAACTGAGAAGCGACAACGCAGGAAGGAATTTTTCGCAGAAAGTTTGCCCTGAGCCAGTTTTTTACAGAGGAATTTATTTTTCTTTCTTAGCGGTCATCGCGTCTTGGCGGTTAAATCGGTGTCGCCTCAGGGAATCAAAATCGGTTCGGGAACCTCTTTCTTCACTTCTGGAACGGGTGCCTTTTCCTTCGTGGTCGGAACCTCCTTCTCCCCCGCCTCAGCCCGCGGATTCAACTCCGCATTCATGTCCGACATCAAATCATTCGCCGTGCCCAGCGATCGTTTGACCTCCACTTCCACCACTTTCAACGCCGTCTCTCCCTCCCGTAAAAAACCCAGGCTCAGGGACTCAAAGCGTTTCTTCCTCTCCTCCTTCTCCGTGAAGTAGCGATTACGAAAATCCTCCAAAGATTTCAACTCCACCCCGTTCAACTCCTTCAACACCGCCCCCGCCACAATGCCCTGCCCCTCCGGCACCGATCCTTTGCGCACCGCCAACACCAGCACCCTCCCATTCTCCTCCCCTAACAGCAACCCCTCCGGATAGTCAAACTGCCCCAAACGACGCAGTTCCTCCCCGGCCACATCATACGCCAGGTAATACTCCTCAATGTTCATCCGATGCAACAAAGCCCGGAACTTCAACTCATCCGTCATGGGAGACCCCTTGGCCCGATCCTCCGCCGCCTTCAAAACCGCCGACTTGTCTTTGTTCACTTCGCGATTCTCAATCGCAAAACGTTGCACCGCCGCATATTTGTCCGTGTTGAAATCCTCCACCCGGCGACTCTTCACATCCTTGTCCTCCTTCTGAGGCTTCGGAAAAAGGCGATGCAGCACCGTGCCCGCCGGCAGAATATCGTTCGTGTTCAACAACACCGGAACACGGGTCACCAACTGTTGCCCCTCCTTTTTGAGCGGGAACGCCACCCCCAGAGAAGGAACCAGATCCGAATCCGCGCCCAGGGCGGAACCCAGCAACAGAAACATCAGGGAAAAAGAAAGAGTGGAACGCATTTTGTAGGTTGTGCTTTCCCTGAATCTACCTAAGTTGGAACTCCAAGCCAATGCCAGAAATGACATTGACCTGGAATTCCAAGGGGGCGCTCGGTTTCGACTGTTCGGAATGGGCTCCTGTGGCAAGTCGAGGATTGAACTGGTTGGCCTCGTTAATCATCTGGTTCAAACACAATTGCTAATAACGAATTAGCTCTCGCAGCCTAAAGTGCTGTGACGTCGTTGCTCTGACTCCGGCTGGGGGACAACGGCGCAATTTAGCCGGACATCCTGCCAGGTGAGTGACCGACCTGGCAGGATGAATCAACGCGGTGGCTGGAAGGACGGGGCGCGGGACCGCGCAACCCGGACTTTGAGAATCAATCGGTCCCTAAACTTGTAGAAGCAGTTGCACTTACCGTCCAGGACGCGGGTTCGAGTCCCGCCGCCTCCACCCCTTCTCTTCAGAAGCAAAAGTTCCACGCAGAGAAGATTCATTCTCTACCATCAACCCAGCACAAGCCCCCCCTCCCCATCCCCTATATCAAGAGGGGCAGAAAGGCCCAAAGGCCCAAAGGCTCAAAGGCCCGCTTCCAGGTGTGTCTCCCCTTTCCTCCCCCCACTCGAAATCAGAAGTTAGTTTTCAGTTTTAAGTGTTCAGTTTTCAGTAACTCGAAACCCGAAACTTGAAACCTTCTTCGTCCCCTATACTAAGAGGGGCAGAAAGGCCTTCAGGCCGCTTCCGGGTGTGTTTTTCCTCCAACCCGTAACTCGTAACCAGAAACCTCTCGCCCCGAGCCCGCTTCCGGGTGTGTATTCTATTCTTCGCTCAAAACTGACGACTGCACACTGACGACTGAATACTCCCCTCTTCCCCCATTCGAAATCTGAAATCTGCACCCCGATAGCCGTTCTTTTGACATGCCAGACTACAGTCAACCTGATAGAAAGATTCCCGAACCATATGGTCTAGCCAAGCCCCTTCCGCCTTCGGCTCCAGTGACTTGCTGACCGTTGACGTTGGGAAAAATAAAATTGTTCATTCTGCGACGGCAGTGTAGCTTACAATAATGTTCGCTGAAGTTGACTTACAGCAAATGCCTCTGCCCGAGAAGCTTGCTCTATTCGAAACCCTTTGGGCCGAACTGTCATCGGAACCCGAGCAAGTCGAAATTCCCCAGTGGCACAAAGACATTCTTGACGCTCGGCTCGAAGCAGCAGACCGAGGAGAGGTCGAGGTAATTGATTGGGAAGTTGCCAAGAATCAGATTCGTGACATGGTTCGATAATTGTCTGGATTGAGGCCCCTGCCAGAAACGATCTTGTCCAAGGATACGATTTCTACGAAAGGAATGAAGAGGGGCTTGGCGAATACTTTCTGGCATGCCTCTACTCCGATATCGAATCTTTGAGGTTTTCGGTGGCATTCACAGTAAGAAATATCGTTCTCTACATCGGGCATTATCTCGCAAGTTTCCCTTTGCAATTTACTATGTTCTTGAGAAGGAAGAGGTTGTCGTAAAAGCAGTTTTAGACTGCCGCAGAGATCCATCTTGGCTTCGAACAAGATTAAAATAATCCCAACAATGCGATCCCCCGAATGGCTACCCGCGTTAAACCTCCTGCTGGTTCCGCTTCGCTCCTCTGGCAGGAGTCACGCCACGAGCAGCCATCGGTGATCGCGGACGTTCGGAGCATAAGACAATGAAGCGAAACGGCTTTATCGATGACAACTCCAGCCTTTTACCGATGGCCCTTTCCGTCATAGCCTTTTGCGCTCTGGCACCCTATAGCCCATCTCTATTTCTCACGATTCTGCTGCTATTTATATGCCTAGCCATATCCTCATTATTTTTGTACCAAGTTTATCGAATTAAGAGGAAACTAAAGCAGAGTAAAAAAAGAAAAACAATCCGAACCAAGCAATTAACCCAATCACCTTCCGCCTTCGGCTCGAGTTGATAGGTGATATCCGACGTTCGGCGAAAAAATATGAAGATTTACCTTCTAGCATACATTTTCTGCTCCTTGCCGTTAGCATCGCAAGCTTGCAGGGTTGGTTACGGTCTTCCCTATCATATTGGTCGTTGCGATTTGATCATCGCGGGCGAGGTCATTGAAGTTGTTGAACCGAATCAAGATCACTCTTCCGGCCCTAAATACGATATTGGGAAGGCGCGAATACGCGTGCTTGAAGTTCTTTATCATGCCGAACATGACCGTGGCTACGAATATAAAGAGATCGTCATTCCAATAGCCTACGGGGGAGTCAGCACTGACCCTGACCTCTATCAAAGGAAGGGCATAAAGTCTTATTATATCGTTAGGCGCATTGGTAGTTTGTTTATTTTGTCTCACCCCGAGCAGCAACTGCCCTACACGGAAGAAAACAAGGCCATGATACTTTCACTTTTGAGGTACGCCCCTCAAAGCTCTAGAATGGATTAAAAGGTCAGAGACCGAACCGGGCGGTGAACCCAACGCTCACCCGTCCGGCAGCTGCCAGACCTAATGCTTGTTCCCTTGGGGCCGGCACAAGTCACACCACGGGTAGCTGTGGATGACGGCGGACGTTGAGAAGAAATAAACTTTTATGCAAACATCGATTGAAGATTTCAAAACTGGCTGGTACGGCATCCGTCTTGGCCTTAAGAGGTCAGAGATCGATGTTCTAATCGCTGGACTCCTCAAACTACGAAACGAAGAGACCTGTCATTTCCATGGACACAGCGCTTGCGAAAACGATGGAGGCATTGCGGATATCGAGTTTTTGTTGATCCCAGAAGACTTCAAAGACAATCTTATTTTAGACTTATCACCACCGGTCAATCCAAACTAAAAGCCAAACCTTATCATGACCGACGTTCAATCAAAAACATATGAATGAAGAAACGCCACAGGACCATCTTGAGCGCAAGCTTGTCCACGCCGCAGCAAATGAGGGATTGAATCAAAGGATTGATTTGGAAATTGCTCCCAAGGCATGGTCTTTTTTGAAATATATAAACTGTATAATGTATTTTTTGTTGTGCCTTCCGCCAGGATTGTACATCGCCTACCTCGGATTTTGCGTTACTTTCTATTCAGGCCACCGAATCCTTGGCATAAGTAATCCATTGACGGGGGTCTTCATCGTTTTTGTTGGTTTAGCTTGGACTGCCCTAGGGATTTATTTGATGCGTCATACTTTGAAGAAACCATAAAAAATCGATCCACATGGTCCAGCCAAGACCCTACCGCCTACGTCTTCCGGGAATTGGTCGCTGCGGACGTTTGATAAAGAAATGAATTCTGAACCCACACTCGCAGAAGTTTTTCGAATGTTCCAAGAGCAGCCTGGATTGCGCTTTGCAGTCGTTTTCGGATTTTACCTATTCATCCTCCTGTTCTCAAGCCCCTTTCTCTTGGCTCCAATCTTGAGAAAGTGGCAAAAGAAAAGGGGAGAAGAACCTGAGTCTATCGGCTTTGTCTGTAAACGCCTTTTTGCTAAAAAATAGATAGCTTAAACCATCCGGTCCACCCAACCTCGCTTTGAGATGGCGGGTGACCAGCAATGTTCTTTTGATAAATAAAAAAGATACTCATCATTGTTCCCTTTATCTTGATTGTTGCGATATGGATTAAACCCCTGTCTGGACTGCGACTGGAGATTTACCTAGCGAGCTATTACATAGCGATCCTGGAACTACCAACCCGAAGCATCCTTGGCTAGCCCAAAGGATGCTTCACAATTAACCTCAAAAGTGTTACCTATGTGTTGAAACTAAAACATTACCTATGTCTTGGTTGCACACGCTTCGCTCGGCGGCTGACGAAGGACGTTGGGCAAAAAAAGGAATCGCTTTCCCCCTCGCTCCATGCAAGTCTGAACCATGCGCTCAATCGAGCTATTTTCAGGAGCGGGCGGTCTCGCCCTTGGACTCGAAGCATCTGGATTTGAGCATGTTGCGTTGGTAGAGCGCAACAAAGATGCGTGCGCTACTTTACGCCTTAATCGGCCTCAATGGAATTTGATCGAGGCAGATATTCGGAAAGTCGACTTCGCAGAGCTTGGACCAGTTGATCTGGTTGCGGGAGGTCCGCCATGCCAGCCATTCTCCATCGGCGGAAAGGCTCGCGGATATGACGACCTGCGGGACATGTTCCCACAGGCTGTAAAGGCTGTGCGCGAACTGCGCCCCAAGGCGTTCATGTTTGAGAACGTCCGTGGACTTTTGAGACAGGTCTTTCATGATTATGTCGAGTATATCCGGCTTCAGCTTACTTACCCCGATTTTCCGATTTCACAGAACATTTCATGGGACACAAACCTTAAGAGGCTGCAAAAGCATCATACTTCAGATGGGCGAATCAATGGATTGACATACCAAGTCAGCATTCATCTTGCGGATGCAGCGGATTACGGCGTCCCACAGCGTCGGCATCGCGTGTTCTTTGTTGGATTCCGATCTGACCTTGATGCGAAGTGGTTTTTCCCATCCCCTGTTGCTTCCTCAGAAGAACTTCTTCGCCAGAAGTTTGTGACTGGAAGTTATTGGAAGGAACATGGTCTTTCCGGCTTGGAAGAGCCTCCTGCAAATCTTCGTGCCAAAGTGTCCCGTATCGCGCCCGGCAGTTTATTCCAGACATGCATGAGGTGGAAAACCGTGCGGGATGCCCTTGCAGGCCTACCTCACCCGAAAAATGTCAGCGACTATTCTAATCATTTTTACCAGCCGGGTGCCAAGTCTTACCCAGGCCATACCGGCAGTCCGTGGGATGAACCCGCCAAAGCCCTCAAAGCCGGAGATCATGGCGTTCCCGGCGGGGAAAACATGCTCAACTATGGAAACGGAAAAGTTAGGTATTTCTCAGTTCGGGAGTCCGCACGTATCCAAACCTTTCCTGACGAATACGTATTTTCAGGATCTTGGACAGAGAGTATGAGACAGCTCGGGAATGCCGTTCCTGTGGTTCTGGCTCAGGCAGTAGCATCATCTATCTTCAATCATCTACAGGCATTGCATGGAAAACGAGTCCGTATTTAATCCCCTTGCGAAGCGCAACCTTGGGAAGAGCGTTGTAGACGCTTTGCTGGAGAGCCCAGCTTTACCACTCGCTCATGTTGGCAACTTTCCTGGTGCTGGAGTTTACGCCATCTATTACCGTGGTTCGTTTCCGAGCTATAAGCCCTTGAGTGAGCTGAACCAGAAGAGCGCAGATTATCCAATTTACGTTGGTAAGGCGATTCCGAAAGGAGGACGGAAAGGAACAAGCACGGATGCGTCCCTTGACTCGACGGCATTATCGAAGCGGCTGCAAGAACATAAGACGTCTATCGAAGTGGTTGATTCCCTTCGCGCTGAGGATTTCAGTTATCGCAGTCTGGTGGTTGATGACATTTGGATTGCCCTTGGTGAGACCTTGATAATCCAGCGTTTTCAGCCCCTCTGGAACCAAGTTGTGGATGGATTTGGAAACCATGATCCCGGCGGAGGCCGATATGGAGGTATGCGCCCGTCATGGGATGAACTGCATCCCGGAAGGTCGTGGGCGATCAAGTGTCAGCCGCCGAAATTGACCAAGAAACAGATTGTTGAGGCTGTGGATGCTTACATGGCCAACCTGAAACGATAAAAAAGATGCTTGGCTTCAACTCTGACGTGCTTGAAAGAGAAGGATGGCACCAATCAGAAAGACCACACCGCCTGCCACGATTCCTGGCAGTGCCAGCACAATCCTGGGGTATTGACCTTCCGGAAAATAAGCCACTCCGAAAAAGGCTCCACCGGCTCCACCGGCTCCGACGGCTCAGGGGTCCATCTCAAGGCCGAAGTAGTTGGCGGCGTTTTGATAACAAATGCCCCGGATCATGGGATCCAAGAGGCTGGGGTCGTTGGGCAGCTCTCCCCTCTCCACTTCCTGTCCCATGAGGTTGCAAAGAATGCGGCGGAAATATTCGTGGCGAGGATAGGAGAGGAAGCTGCGGGAATCGGTCAACATGCCGACGAAACGGCTGAGGAGTCCGAGTGAGGAAAGGGCATTGATCTGCCATTCCATCCCTTCCTTCTGATCGAGAAACCACCAGCCGCTGCCGAACTGGATCTTGCCAGCTTGGCTGCCGTCCTGGAAGTTGCCGATCATGGTGGCGATGACGTAGTTATCAGCCGGATTTAAATTATAGATGATAGTCTTGGGCAGACTACCCTGACGATCCAAGGAATCCAGATAGCGGGACAAGGCCCGGGCCTGGGGAAAATCCCCGATGGAATCACAGCCCAGGTCGGGTCCGACGGAGCGGAAGAGTCGGGTGTTGTTGTTGCGCAAGGCACCGAGATGCAACTGCTTGGTCCAGCCTTTCTCCGCATCCCATTGCCCAAACAATCGCATGAGATGAGAGGCATAACGGATTTGTTCGGCAGGGCTGATTTCCTGATCAAGTATGGCTTTTTGATAAATGGCGGTGGCCTCGGATTCCGTGCAGTCCTCCGCGTGACAGCTCTCCAGACCGTGATCCGAGAGGCGCCCCCCGAGGGAGTGAAAAAAGTCGTGCCGCGATTTCAAGGCAGCGATCAAGCCCTCGAAGCTGCGGCAATCCTGGCCGGAGACTTTCTCCAGATTTTGTCGCCAGGCTTGAAAAAACCTGGGGGTTGATGAATGGCCAGGGCCTTGTCCGGGCGGTAGGTGGGATAAAGCCGGGTGCCGAAAGGCTGCCGACGCACCTGCTGGTGATGCTTCAGGTCATCGCCAGGATCGTCGGTGCTGCAAACCAACTTGACGCGGGAACGGGTCAGGATGGCCTGGGCCCGGAACTCGGGCGAGGCCAGCTTTTCGTTACACTCATCCCAAATGGCCTGAGCCGTTTGACCATTCAACAGCGAGGTGATGCCGAAGTAGCGGCGAAGTTCCAGATGGGTCCAGTGATAGAGCGGATTGCGGAGGGTGTGGGGAACGGTTTCAGCAAAGGCTTGGAATTTTTCGCGATCGGTCCCCTTACCCGTGCAGAGATGTTCCGGGACTCCGTTGGAGCGCATGGCCCGCCATTTGTAATGATCTCCGGCGAGCCAGATTTCGTAGAGGTTGCGGAATTGTTTGTTTTCGGCGATTTGATCCGGGGGCAGATGGCAATGGTAATCAATGATGGGCTGGGTGGAGGCGACCTCGTGATAGAGTCGTCGTGCGGTGGGATTGCTGAGAAGAAAGTCTTCGCCAAGAAAGGGTTGAGTCATGGGCGGGATGATGGATCAGCGGGGAATAAATTCAATCACGGTTCCACTACGCAGAACGGCGCGAGGTTGTTTGCCGCGGTGGAAGGAGCCGAGGCGTATGTTGTATTCCGCACCGTCCACGATGACGTAGGGGTATTGCCAACGGAAGGGGGTGGGTCGGTCATGGCGGGTGAACTTGACCTGATATTGCTCGGAGGAGGGATAAAAAGGAGGGTGGGAAGAAAGGGCAGGAATGTAGGTCAGTCCGACGAGAACGATTTCGTAGAGGATCCCGTAGAGAAGAAAGAAAGCGATGAGGAGGATGAGGCAGGCCACGGCGAGGTCGGTGTTACTGACGTTTTGAGTCAAGGCCCGGCAGACGAAGACGTAGATTTTCAACAAAATGACCAACGAATCCAGCAATAGTCTTGAAACCCATTCCATACACCCTCCGTTCCGTATTCAGTATCCAATTACGCACTGGCCAGTTCCCTGAAGCAGGCACAGAGTGTTACTTTATCCAAAATGACCGAGCCATCGCAATCAAATCCTGTCTCAGCCTGGGGCAGAGAAGCCACCCGCCATTTTTATGAGCTGGGCCCGGAGGAAATCCTGGATGCAGTGGAGCGTTGTGGTTATCGCTGCACGGGACGTTGCCTGGCTTTGAACAGCAAAGAAAACCGGGTGTATGAAATCGAAGTGGAAGCACAGGAAAGAGCGGAGGAAAGCTCTTTTGTCGTGGCCAAGTTTTATCGTCCCGGACGCTGGTCCAAGGCCCAAATCGCGGAAGAGCATGAGTTTTTGCGCGACTTGCAGCAGCACGAGATCCCAGCCATCGCCCCCCTGCCCAACGGCGCTGGAGCCACCGTGCATGAGCTGGAGTCGATGGGTATTTTTTACACCCTGTTCCCCCGACAGGGTGGCCGGAACCCGGATGAACCGGACCAGGCCCAGGTCAAACGTCTCGGGCATCTGATGGCCCGTGTTCACAACTGCGGGGCGCAGAAGACAGCGCAACACCGGGTGCGGCTCAACCCAGAGACCTATGGTTGGAACAGTCTGGATTATTTGCTGGAAGAGGAATCGATTCCGGAAGATCTGGAGGAAAGTTACGCGGATTTGGTGGAGGAACTCTGCGAATTGAGTTTCCCACTTTTTGAAAGGGTCGAGAGCCAACGCATTCACGGCGACTGTCATTTGGGCAATCTTCTCCTGCGCATGGATCAACTGTATTTGGTGGATTTTGATGACATGGTGCAGGGGCCTTGTGTGCAGGATTTGTGGCTGCTACTCCCCGGACGGGATCGGGACAGCCTGGCTTTGCGCGATGTGTTGATTGAATCTTATGAGGAGCTGAGACCTTTTGACCGTCATTCTTTGAAATTGGTCGAACCTCTACGGGCACTAAGATACATCCATTTCAGTGCTTGGATCGCCAAACGCTGGAGTGACCCGGCCTTTCCTCTGGCTTTTCCCTATTTTAACACCAGAAACTATTGGCTGGAGCAGATGGAAGACCTGCGGGAATGCTTGTCCTACATGCAGGATGGTGACTCGGAATGAAAAACATGGGTCAGACACGACTTTTGAGAATCGTTTAGGCATCGAAATTTCGTCCTATCACAAACACGTTGCCTTTTCGTAACATGATTGACACATTGCATCATCAACCTCCAAGCACATGAAAAAAGCCTTCCTGTTGTTTTCCACCGTTCTCGCAACCTCCTCCTTCCTGGCCTTGGCCGACGTGGGAGATTCTTCCGCCTCGACGGGTGTCTTCCGCGGCACCATCACTGCGGTTGAGACGGAGCGCGACTCCTTCACCGTTGAAAATGCGGACAAGCAGGTCAAAATGTTTTCGGTCTCGCCTTCCCGCAAGGATAAGCTGAGCGTGGGTCAGACTGTGAGCGTCAGCTATGTGGAAGATTATCAGTGGCCTCTGAAGACCACGTCGATCTCCACCAGCATGGGCAAATAACCTTTTTCCAACTCCTCCTATTTGTCTCCACCCCCTTGGTGGAGACCAGAAAAACGGCCTTCGGGTCGTTTTTTGTGTTCGGCCATGGAAACTGGGCTGGTCAAGCTCAAGATAAATGCTCTATTGGAGCTTCCATGCGATTCGTTATTTTAGCCACGCTTGCTCTGGTGCTGCTGACAGGGATGATTTCGGCCCCACTTCAGGCAGGTGAGCAGCTTTACGTCAGCGGAGGCCCTGCCCTGCGCTACTTTGAGCGCAGCAAGAAAAATGATCATGATCGTTATTGGGGGAATTTTATTGATTCCGTCTTGGCCCGACATCAGAAAGTGCAGAGTGAGTATGGGCCGGAGGATCAGTTGACCTGGATGATCTTCAGACCGGGATATGAAAGCCGGGGCCGGGAAGAGAAGATGGATCTCATTGCTGAAGTCGAAAAAAGGGTGGCATCCATCGGAGCCAGACTGATTTGGTTTTCCACCAAACAAGAGCTGCTGGATTACGTGAACCAGGGGCAGGATCGTGAACGGATCAAAATCCGGAGGTTTGAATATTTCGGTCACTCCAACAAACGTTGTTTCATGTTTGATTACAGCAATGTTGTGGATGGTGCCGTGATCGAGTCCGGCACATTACACGTGGATGATTTGAAAAACTGCGTTCGAGCAGTTTCGATCGAGCAGCCCATTGTCAAAGCTGGGGCTGTCACTCTGGCGAAGACTACAGTGCGGCATGGAAAAAAGCTCTGGGCATCCCGCTCCGAGGTGCCATCGGTAAGACTGACTACTCACGCGGGGGCATCCCCGTCATTTCCACATCCGGGGGACGCTGGCATCAATGAAAAACCTGATCCTACCTCTCATCCTGCTGGGCTTGATTCTGAACAGCCCGGCCCAAACAACTTCGGAACCTCCCCCTTCCAGCCCGGTGGAAAACCCCGCTCCAGTCGCGGATGCCCCGCCCAGCACGGAAGTTGAGACTCCCAGCAGCGCTGATACACCTGCACCTCAGCCAGAGCCAGAGCCAGAGCCAGCACCAGAACCAGAGCCTGTGGCGGCGTCATCAGCGGAGCCAACATCTCCTCCCACACCACCCAAAGCCGGCAAGCCTGCCCCTCCCCCTGCCAAGCCCAGAGTCATTCCCGCCCGTTTTGGAGATACCACGGGAGAGGTTTTCATCGGTCAACGGACGGTCATTGACCGATATGCAGGCTGGGGTTGGTTGTGGAAAGAAAATGAAACTTGGAGAAAAGCGCGCTGGGTGATTCTGAAGGAAGACCCAGGTGTTATCTTTGCACCGGGCCGTTTTTTAGGACACCCGGACCGGGACCACGGAAACCAGTATAAGCTCTATGGACAATGGGCCGATTTCAAAGCCTACGAACCCAACTACGACGTGTTTGTGGATGTTTTTGAGATCAAGGGCTTTGAACTCATCGGGCCGGGCACCCCGATCAAACTCGATCCGCCGCGAAGTGGCCGAAGCGGTTCCTCCGGCTCGCCTTTCTCCCGTCGCAACATCCCGCGCTGATCTCGGCGTGGTTCTCCGACAACAGATCAATCCGCCCGGGCTTTGCTGGTGACTGGTCCGCTGCTCTGGCGGGGAATCAGTTCAACGGGCAACACCTTACTGCGTGGGCAGATTTCCCCTTTTTTTCTTTTGATGCCAGAGTTGAAAGGCGGCCCGGCCCAAATCCAGCCGGGGTTGACGCACCGTGGTGAGCGGGATGGAAGCGTGGGCTGCCATGGGCCCGTCACCATATCCAACCACAGAAACATCCGCCGGGACGGAATACTTGTGTTTACGCAAAACTTGCAGGGCACCGATAGCGACGGCGTCGTTGACGCAGACAATCGCGGTGAAGGGTGTTTTCTCCGACAGAGCGCGAAGCATGGCCTGCTCTCCGTCGGCTATGTCAAAACCTGCCAGAAAAACCGAAGCGTCGCTGGGTTCCAAGCCGGCCGACATCAAGGCCCGTCGAAAGCCTGTCATGTGTTCCGCGGAAGAACTGGCGGTGGGAGGGCCGCTAAAATAGAGGATCTGACGGTGCCCGAGATCCAGGAGATGTTGGGTCACGAGTTCCCCCCCTTTCAAAGCATCATGACGACCCAGGTCGCTCCGGGATACTGCGCCACATCGGCAGGATATTGATGAAGAAAAATCAGGGGCACCTGATGATGTGCGGCCACACTGAGCAGGGGGGAACGATGTTGCAGACGGACCAAAGGAAGGATGAAGAAGGCTTCCACCTTGCGTTCCAACATTTTGTAAAGGCCGCCCAGTTCCAAATCCGGGTTCCCGTGAGAAGCACTGACCAGGAGTTGATAGCCACGCCCGGACGCTTCCTGTTCCATCCCGCTAAGAATGGAGGAGCTGAAAGGGTCATGCAGGGAGGGAAAGAGAGCCCCCAACAACTGGGAGGAGCCGCCGCGCAGACTGCGGGCCAAGTGGTTAGGAATATAACCGACCCGCTTGGCTTCCTGTCGCACCCTCTCTTTGGTGGCGGTGCCGATGTCAGGGGCATCCCGCAAGGCTTTGGAGACCGCCATGACCGAAAGGTCGAGGGTGCCGGCGATCTGTTTGAGGGTAACCATGGAGGAAATGAAAGCGGTGAGTCAGGTAGAAATTCACCCTCTACGAAGCAGGAATCAGGCCTTCCCCTCGGCTTCCGCGATAAAAAACAAAAATTCTTCCGCCGTTTTGGCACTGAAGAGTTTGTTGCGAAGAATTTCCTCTTTCAGCAGCCGGGCCAAGGCGCCGACCGTGGCCAGATACTCGGTCACCATGCGTTTGGGAGTGCCGATGACAAAAATCAATTTCACCGTTTGATTGGTTTTCTCGAAAAGAATCCCCTCCCGGCTGACGCCGGCGGCGATGACGAGGTTTTTCACATGATCCGTGCGGGCATGGGGAAAGGCGGTATCCATGCCCAGACAGGTGGACTCCAACTTTTCCCGCAGCAGAAGTTCGGTAAAAAAACCGTCGAAGTTGCTCATGTTAGGATGACTCTTGAGCAGGGAGGCGACTTCCTTCAACGCGGCCTCCTGAGTGTTGGCTTCCAGTTGGATGGTGACCAAATGAGGTCTGAGTGTCTCTGAGATTGCTTTGCCCATAATGAAAGAAAAGGTTAGACCTTAATCAAATGCTGGCTCCACTCCAGCCCAATTTTTTTCGCAAAACACAATAAAAGTCCGTCTCTTCCGGAGAGGCCAGAAAGACAGATTGCTGGGATTTCCTCACCACAATTTCATCCCCGGAACGGAGTCGCGCGCAGGTCAGTCCATCGGTTTGCAGAAAGAGGGCCGGACTGCGCTTCGGGATGCTGACGTGCAGACGTTCCTCAGCCGAGACGACCATGGGCCGATTCCCCAAGGTGTGGGCGCAGATGGGCGTGATGAGCACAGTTTCCGAGGAGGGACTGGCGATCGGCCCTCCGGCGGAAAGGGAGTAGGCAGTAGAACCTGTGGGCGTGGCCAGAATCAAGCCATCACAAAGATAATGTCCCAGAGCGCCCTGACCGATGCTGACATGGACCCGGACCATGTGGGCGTGATTGCCGCGGTTAATGACCACTTCATTCAAAGCCCAGCCCTGACAAAGCGTCTCCCCTTTGCGCTGAAGTTCCACGTTCAAGGCCATGCGTTCACTGATCTGATATTTTCCGGCCAGAATGGGAGGCAACTGCGTGATCAGACTTTCAGCGGGCAGCGAAGTTAAAAAACCCAAAGTGCCGCATTCACTCCGAGAATGGGCAGTCGGCTGCCTTGGATGCGGCGGGCAGCGTGAAGCAGAGTGCCGTCCCCACCCAGGGCCAGGATCATCTGCGCTGGATCGGTCTCAAGGTCACCAAAGTGCAAGGCTAGTCGTCGCTCACTGGGATGCCGCTCCACCCAACGGGCCTCGACTGATTCCTGTTCCAGAATTTTTTTAATCTGCGTCGCAAGCCGTCGTGCACCGGGCTTTTTCCGGTTCAGAATGACCATCACGTGCTGGATTTTTTGCGCATAACAAGAACTCGCGATTACCCGACTTTCCTTCCACTGGAGAATCAATGGCTCCAAGCACTTTCCACCCGCCCTGACCGGAAAGCAAAACCTTTATTCCCTCCAAAGCAGCCTGTCGCGCCTGCTCGTTTTTGACAATTCCCCCCTTCCCGATCCATTCCCGGCCCACTTCGAACTGAGGTTTGACCAGAATCACGAGGGAGGCCGAATTCGCCGCCTTATCGAGAATGGAGGGAAGCACCAACTTGATAGATATGAAGGAAAGATCCACGCTGATAAAATCAAAGGCTCCCGTCAGCTCCGGCTCCAACCAATCGCGCACATTGAGCCCCTCGCGCGATTCCACCCTGGGATCGGCCCGCAGGGAGGGAGCGAGTTGGCCGTGACCCACATCCACCGCCAGGACGGAAGCTGCGCCGCGTTGCAGAAGA
>JAAUTS010000236.1 GCA_012031345.1 Blastochloris sp.
GAGTTTTATTTTGCTACAACAACTTTTTATCCAAAATATCCCTGCCTGTGTGGGTGCAGGGAGGTGTGGGGCTGCGAACGGTGGCGGGGTATCGGGCGGGCGGAGCGGCGGGAGTTTTGTTGGACTGGCAAGTGGCTTTGGCGCGGGAGAGTGGCTTATCGCCGCAATGGAAGCAGGCCCTGAGAGAGATGGAGGGATCGGAGACTTTGACCTTAGCTTGGGGGGAGGGGATGCGGTATCGGGTGTGGTGGCGTCAACCGCCGATGCTGACGGAGGTGGAGCGGTTGAGGTTGGAAAGCATGGTGGAGCCAGCGGAGCGGGAGGCTTGGCTGCGTGAGTGGTGTTCGTGGGAATCGCCAGAGGAGGGCTTCCTGCCTTGTGGGCCGGATGCGGCGCAGGCGCGGGTTTGGGCGAGGGAGGGTCTGAGTGTGGCGGGGATGGTGGCGGCACTGCGGGAGGGATCGGAACGGGGGATAACTTTGGCGAAGAAGCATGGGCCGTTGGCGAGGGGGGCGGTGTTGGCGCGGAGTTTGGGCACGGATTACGCGGTGGTGCAGGGGCCGATGACACGGGTGAGTGATCGGGCGGAGTTTGCGGCGGCGGTGGCTGGGGCGGGGGGGCTGCCTTTTCAAGCGGCGGCACTGATGCGTGGTGAGGCGCTGGACGGGCTGTTGGCCAGGACAGGGGAGTTGTTAGGAGAGAGGAGCTGGGGGGTGGGGATTTTGGGTTTTGCTCCGGCGGAGTTGGTAGCGGAGCAGATGGCGGTGTTGAAGAAACATCAGCCGGGGTTTGTGATTTTGGCGGGGGGCAGGCCGGATCAGGTGAGGGTTTTGGAGCAGGTGGGAATGAAAACGTTTGTGCATGTGGCATCGCCGGGGTTGTTGGAGAGACATTTGGATGCGGGTTTGGGATCTTTTGTGTTGGAGGGAATGGAGTGTGGGGGGCACACGGGGCCGAGGAGCAGTTTTGTGTTATGGGAGCAGGCCTTTCAGATTGTGGAGGAGAGAATCCGGGGCGGATTGGATGGGGCGACGCTGGAGATTTTGTTGGCAGGAGGGATTCATGATGCGAGGTCGGCAGCGATGGCGATGGCGTCAGCGGGTTCCCTGTTGGAGCGAGGCGTGAGGGTGGGGGTGTTGATGGGGAGTGCGTATTTGTTTACGCGGGAAGCGGTGACGAGTGGGGCGATCACGGAGTTGTTTCAGCGGAAAGCCTTGGATTGCCGGAAAACAGAGTTGTTGGAATCCGGGGCGGGCTATTTTACGCGATGTGCGGTGACGCCGTTTGCGGAGGTTTTTGAGGCGGAGCGGAAGCGTTTGTTGTTGGAGAAGCGGAGCAGGCAGGAGGTGCGGGAGGCTTTGGAGTTATTGAATTTGGGGAGGCTGCGTCTGGCGAGCAAGGGGTTACAACGCGACGGGGAAGGAAAGTTGGAAGCGGTGGAGGAGGAGAGACAGGAAAGGGAGGGGCTGTTCATGATGGGGCAGGCGGCGATGTTGCGGGATGGCGTGGTGAGTGTGGAGGAGTTGCATCGGGAGGTTTGTGAAGGCGGCACGGAGTGGTTGGAGAGGGCGGCGGATGCTTTGGAGGTGAAGGCTGCCGTTGGGGCGGAGGGAGTTGGGTTGGTGGAAGAGGAGTGTGGTGGGGCGGTGGCGGTGGTGGGCATGGCCTGTGTCTTTCCGGGAGCGGAGGATGTGTTGGGTTATTGGGAACAAATTTTTAGTCGCAAGATGGCGGTGCGGGAGGTGCCGGCTTCACGTTGGGATGTGAGCTTGTATTACGACGCAGGGGAGCCGGGTCGGGTTCAGCCTGACAAGGTGAATTCGCGTTGGGGCGGGTTTATGGATCCGATAGCCTTTGATCCGATGCGGTATGGGATGCCGCCGAAGGTGTTGGAGTCGGTGGACCCGGTGCAGTTGATTGCGCTGGAGGTGGTGGGCGCCGGGCCTTGCGGGATGCGGGCTATGAGGAGGGGGGCATCCGAAGGAGCGGAGTTCGTTGATTTTTGGCGCGGCGAGCACGGGGGATTTGGGCAACCGTTATATGTTGCGCAGTTTGTTGCCGGTGTTGAGGCAGATGTTTCCCGAGCTGGAGGCGCTGGATTTGGAGAGTCGTCTGCCGCAGTGGACGGAGGATTCGTTTGCAGGAAGCCTGGTGAATGTGATCACGGGGAGAATTGCCAATCGTCTGGATTTGCGGGGATCCAATTTTACGGTGGATGCGGCCTGTGCTTCGTCGTTGGCCTCGGTGGTGTTGGCGGTGCGGGAGTTGCAGGCGGGACATGCGGATCTGGTGTTGGCGGGAGGGGCGGACGTGTCGATGGGGCCGCTGGCGTATTTATCTTTTGCACGAACCCATGCGTTGTCGCCGGAGCGGGAGTTGAGGGCTTTGGATCAGGGGGCGAAAGGGATTGTGTTGGGAGAGGGAGTGGCGGCGGTGGTGATGAAGCGGTTGGAGGATGCGCGGCGGGACGGGGACAGAATTTATGCGGTGATCCGCGGGGTTTCGGCGGTAAGCGACGGGAAGGCGATGGGAGTGACGGCACGCGATATGAGGGACAGGTGGAGACCTTGAGGCGGGCTTATGAGGAGGCGGGGTTTGGACCGGAGACGGTGGATCTTTTTGAGATGCATGCCACGGGGACGCAGGTGGGGGATCAGGTGGAGGCGGAGGGTTTGCGCACGGCGGTGGCGGCGGTAGGAGGAGGGCGTCGGATTGCGGTGGGGTCGGTCAAATCGATGATCGGGCATACCAAATGTGCGGCAGGAATCGCGAGTTTGATCAAGGCGGTGTTGGCGGTGGAGCGAGGGGTGTTGCCTGCGACCTTGAACGTGAAGAAGCCGCTGGGAGTGTTGCGGGAAGCGGGTCAGCCATTGTTTGTGAACACGGAGACATTGCCCTGGATCCGGGAGACAGGGAAGCCGAGGAGGGCCGGAGTGAGTGCGTTTGGGTTTGGGGGAACGAATTTTCATGTGGTGCTGGAGGAGGACACGGAAAGAGTTGAGACGAAGCAGGGTCGGG
>JAAUTS010000083.1 GCA_012031345.1 Blastochloris sp.
TCGGGTAACTGAGTAGTTGGATCAGGAATCCTTGACCCAAACCCGTCACCTCACTCTGGTGGCGCACACTGAGCTGGGGATGATCTTTGTCCGCGAGCACCTTCTTCATGGATCGATCCCCAGCTAGTTGCATTTTTTTGTCAGCCAGTCGACTTCCACGACCAACTGCCTCACTTTGCGTTCCAGCCGCTACTGATCGTGGGTGATCGGACTGCTCACGGGCCGCGCTGCGGCCCCGCCAGCGCCCACTCCAGCATCTGGGTCTTCCATTGCGTCACCTGCAAGCGATGCACGTGGTTGTCCGCCGCGATCTGCGCCACGGTTTTGACTGCCTTGATCGCTTTCAAAGCCACACGGCCTTGAACTCCGCTCTGTGATTGCGCCTTTTTCCTTAGCTCATTAAGGTCTCCTTTATCGTGTTTTACACCAGGAGACCTCCCCAAAAAGCTAATCAAATCTCTGACTTCGTTTGACATAAACACCTCAGTGCGCGGTTTAATGTGTGATCTCTGAACAGATTCAATTACTTTCAATGACACTCGCATAAACATGAACCTTAATGGTTTCTTCATAATTGGTTCGAACCCTAATGTTGTAGTAACCCGATATGTATTTTCCACGCAAAGTATTTGGCGGCATCAGTTTAAAGTCAATCTCCGCACTTGTTGCACTTTGGATTTGATTAATGTAGCAATCGGCCCATTCTCCAAGAGTATTCGAGATGGAAACAAATTTAATTGGAATACCGCTAGGTGATTGTAGGCGAATTTTTTTTATCTTAGAGTGCCCATGTACAATTTGCCCAAAATCGACAGAATAAGAGTCGGATTTAACGTTCCCAACAATTTTACCAGTTATAGACGCAGAAACTCCACCTAATAATGGCTTATTCTTAATTGCGTATCGAACAGGTAAGTTAATTTGGAACGTTCCGGAAGGAAATGAATCTATTTCGATTATGGAATCGATTTTCCACCTTTGTTTTTCAAGCACAGTAATAGATGTTTTCTCAGATAAGAAAGTGTCCAATGTAACTAGGTCAATATTCTCGTTTGAAGAAGTAACTGTTAAGGAGGCATGAACTTTAGCTCCACCATTTTTATTTCTGTTTATAATTCCAACATCGGAGAAATTTGGGGTTACTGTTAGGGGAATACTGATGGGTGCACCCGGGAATGAAAGGTCATTTACGCTTGTTTCAGTTCGCCAAATATTTGCCGTTTTCTGATCAGGGAAGTGACACCTACCTTTTTGAAGACTATTAAAGTCGTATGATAGGTTTGGTAAAGCCAGCTTCCAAATATTAGAAATATTACCGATTTCTAACACTGTATTGTTTGGAAATTTTTTAACATCGTGTCTAATTCCAAACGTTTTCATATTTGAGTATAGATAGTCAGCAACCAATTTCGAGGAAAATCCTGAATCATAAGTCGAAATCTTTTCAACGGAAAGTGCCCATTGTGCTTGGTGTTGAGTGCCCATTAAAAATATATCCAGAAGATTTTTTATTTTTTTAGGCGAACGGTCTGAGCAAACGATGAGCAGACCATTAATTTTTGCATTTTGTTGGACTAATGATTCATCATGTTGCCCGCCTCCTATCGTAACAAAAGCTTGGGTTCTTTCTGGAGAAAAAGCAGCAAACTCGTATGAAAATTGACCTGCCGAGCAAACGCCTGCGAGGATTATGGGAGCTACACTCATTTCTTGATGGTCAGTTAATTTAGCCAGCATGGCGCAACTTGCGAGCAGCGCCCTGCCAGTTCCATGACGAGCAAGAAACCAAGGTTTCTTGTTGTTACTTGCTTCAGAAAAAGAAATCGACATCAGTGCCCAATTAGAATCCATTACTAAATTAATCCACGGTTCAGGATTTTTTAAAGTCATCCCGCTGGACTCTGCTGAATGCAGCACGACGCACATTATCCCATTTATTTTTCCATTTGGAGGAACCCAGCACTGGGCAGCAGCGTAAGCGAAATTTTCATCCGCCTTGGGCTCAACTTGACATTCATAATACTTGCTTATTTTTTGGCTGGCGAAGGTTTTTGTTATCAATAGAGGTAAGATCGCAGAAAATACAAGGATATTTAAAACTGGTTTCATGATTCAAAATGGATTTTATAGGCATTGATTATCAACAGCGATATTTATCAAAAATGTTAAATGAGAATACTTCTAGAAGCGGTCTCATAAATACTTGGAAAGTATAAGGAAGATCTCATCTGAATCAAAGCGCGCACCATTAGTGTTCACTAATGCGCAGAGGCGTGTATGGGATTACTTCTACAAAGTTAGAAGATTTAGAATAGATTTTTTAATTGTTTATCACTAGAACTTCAAGGAGTATAACATAAGAAGTCAATTTTTTCGTAAAAACTAATCCGAACATTTAATTCGGGATGGTTATAAATACTTTCTGATCAGCATCCCATATTCTCGAAGCTGTGCTCGGATCAAATTCAAAAACTTCATCAGATATTGGTGAATTTACATTATTTGTTTCAACAGTATAATCAAAAGTAGCAGCAAGAAAGCCTGATTTTTTATTTCCTCTCTGCCTTGCCACATGACATTCGAGCGTCATTTTTTCTGGATAAACATTCAAATTAGAATCTACTCGATATTTATTGACAACTAGGCGCCTTGATATCATCTCTATACCGTCAACTTCTGTGTAGAATTTAATAACTTCTGGCATTAACAGCCCATTGATTAGATCTTTATAAAATTGAATTTCCCATCTATTTGCTCCTGTTTTGTATGTAAGAAGTATCTGTTTATTTTTATCATAACTATAGGTTGCTGTTGTCGTATTAAGCACCATATTCCAAGCTAGGTCATCACTTAATACATCCGGGGTGACGGGCCTAAATCCTGATAAGCTAACAGGTTGCACAAGAAAGGAGAATACGAGAAATGGACCGGTAAAGTCATTCATATTGGACGCATCCAGCCCAGTGACATCAGAAGTTACTACAGCAAAGCCGCCCTTGCTGGCGAACCTCGAATAAGAAGTCTCATTCAGATAATGGACTATGTAATCCAACTGAAATCCTCTTAAATCAATTTCACTAAGCTCTAATTTTGTACTTTTACCTTTGAGTACACACTATAATTAAAAAATCTTTTTTTTCTTATCGGGCTCTATCGCCATTAATTCGCAAAATTGATCTGTATAAGAGATCTCAATCTTACCTTTTGAGTGATAGCTTCGAACATTTTTTACGTGCTTATGGACTTGGCGAATTTTACTTTCAAAATTCTCATTATTCTCGTTTGCAGAGCATGGCGTTAATTGTAGGATGGTTATAATGCAGAGTATTAGTAAAATTTTCATCTGATTTGAGTGTTTATTGAGATGGAACATCAAGTAATATCTTAATTTAGTGTCGCTAGGTTTATAATTAGATTTTCACGTAAGCGACAAAAGGAACAATCGTTTTTTGATTTGAATCGTCTTTAATAGTTAAAAATAATTTCCCCGATTGGTTCCCGGCCTCTTTTGCAATTGCTTCATAATAAATTATATAACCATTATCTGTCTCTTCTTTAAATTTAATTTTCATAAAATTTGGATTGCTTGAAATTATAGAGATTAATTTTATTTTTTGCTAGGATGCAATAGTCGTAAAGTGCCTTCTTTAACTTTATTTATGGTCATGCCTCCTAGATAAATTGTTTTAGGATACACTTCTATATCGGATGTTATCCGCCCAGATAGTGGTATTGTGCTGCGATAAGGGGCGAAATTCTCGCCATCCATAAATCGAAGGTCTATAGTAGTGGAAAACTCGCCAATTGGTTGATTTTTGGATCCAAAATTATTTCCAATAAAAAACTTTTTTCTGTCTGCTTCTTGCAAGTCACAAAAATGTTGGGCTGCGATGAAGTGACGTCAAGCTTATCCCAAACTAGATCAGTGTTGTTTTTGTGCACCATGATTGTTGTAGTAACTACTCCTTTTTCTTTTACTGAAATGTCTCCATAATTATGAGCCAACTTTGAGAGTCGCACAGGTGAAACTATTCTTGCATTATATTTAAAAGTTAATTTTCCGGATTTTTCGCCAACAAGACTTTTCCAGGAAAGAATCACGGATCTGCTAATGCTATCTTCCTTAGTAGTTAATTCGGAAATGGTTATTTTGGCAACCTTACCAGGATTTACAATGTTGCGGTTAGATTGGACTTGTATGCATGAGCAAGACCCTTTGGCCTGACCCCGAAAAACGGGACGTTTTGAAAATATAGTTCTGTCTGATAGAAAGACAGAACGAAATGAAGAAAAGCAAATTCAGCGAAGAACAAGTGGTGGGGATCCTGCGAGAGGGGCAGAGCGGGATGGGGGTCAAAGCCCTGTGCGCCAAGCACAACATCAGCGAACCGACCTAGTACAAGTGGAAGCAGAAGTATGGGGGGCTAGAAGTTTCCGACGTGCGCAAGATGCGTGCGATGACTGAGGAGATCAGTCAACTCAAACGCATCGTGGCTGAGCTGGTCGTGCAGAACGACATCCTGAAGGTCCGGCGGCTGCCGGACAAAAAAATGGTGAGCCCTTCGTCCAAGCGAAGGGCTTTGGGTGGATCACAGAAGCGGGCCTAGGCGGCAAAGCCCGGGACTGCTGGGCCCTTGGACTGGCCCGCAGCGGAGCTTACCGGCTGTCGCAGATGAGCCCTCGCAGTCGGCAGTTACGCGAGCAGATCGTGGAACTTCCCGCAAGCACCCCCGATACGGTTACCGCAGGGTGACGGCGATGATGGAACGTGCCGGGGAGGTGGTGAACCCCAAAAGGACGCAGCGGGTGCGTCGACAGGAAGGACTCAAAGTGAGCAAAAGGCAGAGGAAAATGAAACGTCTTGGAGAGAGCACGGCCCTGCGGCAACAAGCCCAGCGTTCACATCAGGTGTGGAGTTGGGACTTTGTTTATGACCAAACCGAAAGCGGCAGCTCGCTGCGGCTATTGACCCTGATTGATGAATACACCCGGCAATGCCTGGCCATCCACATGGCTTGGTCAATCCGAGCAGCGGACGTCATCACGGTGGTGGAGGCGGCCATGGAACGCTATGGAGTGCCGGAGCATATCCGCAGTGACAATGGCCCTGAGTTTATCGCCTACGCCATCCAGGACTGGATGAAGCAGCGGGAAATCAAAAGCCTCTACATCAAACCGGGAAGCCCCTGGGAGAACGGGCACATTGAAAGCTTCCACGACAAACTGCGCGACGAATGCCTCAACCGGGAGATCTTCGGATCAATCCTGGAAGCAAAAGTGGTGGTCGAATCGTGGAGAATCGAATACAACCAACAAAGACCGCACAGCTCACTGGGGTATCAAACCCCCGAGGAGTTTGCGGCCAGCGCTCTGACTACGCTTCGGCCTACGGCCTCCGCTGCGTCAGAGCGCCCAGTCAACAACATCAACCCAAGGACGGAACTATACTTTTGATGTGTCCCAGAATTGGGGTCAGGTCAGTCTACATGCTGATACCAAAGCTGTCTGCAATGAGGCAAGTTCGCAACGCAAGTCCCAATATTTGTCAGTATTTTTCTCTAAAGCGAAAAAGGTGCTCAGTTTGTGTTAAAGCTGCGGTTGTAATCCCAAGCCCAGAGGTGAAGCCAACTGCAAAGGATTCTGTCCAAGGCGAATCTAAGGCAGCTAACCCACCCATGATTCCGGTAAGCACACCACACAAAGCCAAAGCGCCATTACCCCGATCTCTCCAAAGTTTGCAGGAATTGTGTGATCGAAGACTAGCGCGAGCTTGAGCTTCAGCCTTAGTCCAAAGAATCTTAGCCTCTTTGATTTGGTCGGAGGTTGCCATGTTACAACTTTTTTAAAAAACTCCTTATAGCCCGATCACCAGAAACATTATGGTAGAATCGTGAGACCTTAATCAGGTCTGCGCCCGGGCAATGTCCGACCAAATGGCGGAGAAGAGAGCGACAAGGTAGTAGTCGTTGCCTTGAACCTCCGCTCGGAGTTTCTTGGTGCTTTCTCTGCTAATGGTGACTTTCCCTTGAATGTCTGGAAGTTGATTGAAGGCATTGAGTTTGGCTGTAAAATCAGTGCTGAACTTTTCAGTCGATTCCACGACGACGGAGTAGTTTTTTGCGAAGAGACATTCAACAACGACGCCTTCCTTTTTCAGCAGGTTCCCGCCGATATCAGCCGTAGGTCTTCCTTTGACTCTGCTGTAGATTTTACCCAGATATCCCATGGGGATGTATTCGTAGTAGCTACCGGTTCCGTGTTCATAGCTGACACTTTCGATGCGGCTGGAATCCAAGCTCAGGCTGCCTCCGAGGGGGATGGAAGGAAAAGGACTGACACCGGCGGAGAAAAGATTTCTGCGCTCCAGTTTCACCGTTTCCGTACCGGCAGCAATCTTGTTAATCAGCGTCACATTTCCGGTAATTCCATACTCGGCTTTACGGTTTTCCAAATCATTCAATAAAATTTGCGGAGTCGTAACTGAAGAAGGAACGACGTAAGTCTTTTGGAAAGCTAAATCAATGTAGTCCACGATAGACCCCAAAAGGGCGCGTCCTCCACCAGAAGAATTAATTTCCTGTAGCTGCTTCAGAAAAAAGCAGAGTCCTTTAGTGTCTATTTTCTGGCGTCCAACGTAGTAGGCTTCGATTCCCATAATGGTCTCCTTTTGATATTTACTGTTTACTGTGAGTTACGGATGAAACTTGGTGACCAACGCTTCCTTCTTCTGATCCAAGGGCATGGGTTCGCGGTCGAAGATGAGTTCGAGGAAGGTGGTGGTGCGGGGGAAGAAGAGGGAGAATTTGTTGCCCTGAGCCTTGGTGTCGAGCAGACGGGTGATTTCCATGTCCACTTCGGTCAGGCCACGGTCGTTCGGTATCCAGTTGGCTTCATCCTCGCGCTCATCGTAGCCCGTGTAGGCAGCATAATGGGTGCCCGAAGCCAGGATGACTTTAATCCAGAGATTGTTCAGAATTTCCGGCTTCAATTTATCTAGGTCCAGATGGAAGCAGCGATAGCTGGGGTCCTTTGAGTAAACCGCCACCGACTTGTCAAATTCACCCACTTCACGGAACTTTCCGTTGATCTTTTGCCCCAGCTTGATGGCGTAGTCACGAATGCCGTCGCCCCGTTCGTCGATGGCATGGGTGATGATTTGTTGGTGCCGGGGTTTGTCCGACTCCTGACGCCACCATGCTTGGGCGGCTTGCTGATGCCACTGGGTAAATTCATTCCAACTTTTTACCCCCAAGGCTTGCACTACCAGATTCACCAGGGTGTCGTCCGGCTTGTCCATGATGCTGCCATGGTTGGCTCCTTTGACTGGAACCACGGGGCTGTCCTGATGGGTCCAGGGCAGAATCTTGACCCGCTCGGATTTGCTCAAAGCGATGCCGCGACTGAAGTTGAGGGAAATTTTTCGCGTGTTGAAGGAAGCCCCGGCGATGCGAACCACCCCGTCGGATGCGGGTCCGGACAGTTTGCCGTCAATGAATCCCGTCTTGTCTCCGCAGAAGGCGAAGACGTAGGGGGTCTTTGCATCTTTGCCGTAGTAGGTGGTTTTGCCAAAGAGGTCTTCGTGAGAGAGGTTCCAGGTGTAGGGGCTGGCCAGTTCGAGCGCGTCCAGAATGAGGTCGCCCGCCTCAAGAAAGTCCGGGCCGAATTCCTTGCGTCCCTTAAAAAGTGAGCCGAGCAGGCTGCGACCCTTGCGGGCGACGGGGGAACCAAAGGTGGCGGGGGCGAGGGCGATGAGGTGTTTGAGTTGATGGATGCGGTCCGGGTTGCGGGCCAGCCATTGCCGAACCACAAGCATTCCCGTGGAATGAACCATGCAGTCAAAGGGTTCGTTTGGCTTGATTTTGGCGTGAACCCGCAGTGCGCGGTCGAACCCTTCAGCGATGTCGGCGATGTTGATTTCGTTGACCAGGGATTGCCAAGTGACGATGTGAATATTGGCAAAGCCTTTGGTGCTGAGGATTTCCTTCCAACGTAGGAAGGCTTCGCCCGTGGAAGAGTAACCGTGAACCAGAATCAAGGGGCAAGCCATTACTTTTGCTTAATGGCATATTAGTTATATTGCTAGAAAAAAATGATGGTTAGCCTAGCCATTTTTGTAACATTCTCATGACAATACTGGGCGGTTAGGATTAGGGCTGGGGGCCAATTGGCCGGGTTGGAGGAAGGTTAACCGCCAAGCCGCTAAGGGCGCGAGGAGGGTGGGCTTTGGTAATCCAAGTGTTAGGATTTGATTTGTTTGAGACGGAGTTGGCCGCAGGCGGCGGCGATGTCGTGGCCTTTTTCCAGACGGATGGTGCAGGAGATGTTGGCTTGTTTGAGGATGTCGGCGAAGGCGTGGATGGTTTTGCGGTTGGGTCGGTTCCAATCGAGTCCTTCCACTGTGTTGTAGGGGATGAGGTTGATTTTGGCGTGAAGCTTGCGGGCGTGGCGGACCAGGAGGCGGGCCTGTTCGAGCTGGTCGTTGATGCCTTCGATCAGGATATATTCGAAGGTGATCATTTTTTTCTTTTTGGACTGGAAATAAGCGCAGGCTTCCAGGAGTTCCTCCACGGGATATTTTTTGTTCACGGGCATGATCTGGTCACGCACCGAGTTGGAGGCACCGTGGAGGGAGATGGCCAGGCGGAGCTGGCGCGGTTGATCGGCCAGATCCCGGATGCGGGGGACAAGGCCGCTGGTGGAGATGGTGATGTGCCGAGCACCGATGTTCAAACCCCAGTCTGCATTGATCACGTCGATGGCAACCATGAGGTTGTCGAAATTCGCGAGAGGTTCCCCCATGCCCATGAAGACGAGGTTGTTGATTTTTTTGCCGCCATGCCGTTCGACTTCCATGATCTGGGCATGAATTTCTCCCGGAGTCAGGTTGCGCTTCCAGCCATCCAAGCCACTGGCGCAAAATTTGCAGCCATAGGCACAACCAACCTGGGTGGAGAGGCAGAGAGTGTGGCGATCCGAGCGTTCTCCGTAGAGGGCAGGGGAGGCGGGGATGAGAACACTTTCAATGTAATCTCCCTTGTGCAGTTGGAAAAGAAACTTGCGGGTGGTATCGCCCGAACCCTGGCCGGTGACCAGTTCCAAGGGGTTGAGGCGGTAATGGCGCTCGAGGTGGCTGCGTAGATCTTTGGGCAGATTGGCCATGACTTCGAAGGAGTTGGCTCGCTTGGTATAGATCCATTCGATCAATTGGCGTCGCCGATATTCCGGGGCTCCGGCCAAGTCCCAGTCTTCCGGCTTCAAATCAAGAAGCAGCGGGCGGGCCGGGAGTGGGGCCGCGGGTTCCGGAATCCGAGGTTGAGTGCTGGTGTTCACGGGTCGAGAAATTTACCGGGGTTGAGGAGAGAGAAGGGATCCAAGCTGTGTTTGATGCGCTGATGCAGATCGCGCAGAGCGGGGGTGGTGGCTTGGTTCCACCATGGTTTCTTGGCCAGACCGACGCCGTGTTCCCCAGTGATGGTGCCGCCTAGAGCGATGACTTTTTGAAACAAGGCATCCAAAGCCTGACGTGTGCGCGGGGCATCTGCCTCGGCGGGAGGAACCATGAGGTTGACGTGGATGTTGCCATCGCCCGCATGGCCGAAGGCGGCGACGGAGACGCCGTATTTCTTTTCGAGTGAGGCGGAGAGTTGAAAGAGTTGCAGAAGTTTACCACGAGGCACAACGACGTCCTCGTTGAGTTTGGTCAGGCCGGTTGCGCGGAGGCTGTAGGAAAAGGCTTTGCGGACCGCCCAGAGTTTTTCGATTCCCTGAGGCAGATGCGAGCTTTGCAGGGTGAGGGCGGCGTTTTTTTTCAACAACTTGAGCAGTTGTTGTTGTTCGGAGCGGACAGAGGCGGCCTGGCCGTCGATTTCGACCATGAGCAGGGCGTTGCCGGGGGGAACGTTTTGCGTGTAGTTCCGGGCGGCAGCCAGGGTGAAGGAATCCGCCACCTCCAGGGCACAGGGCAGGAAGCCGGCATCGAGAATGGTTTGCACGGCGCGGGCGGCATCGGTGGCCTGGGCAAAGGAGGCCAGAGTGAGAGCGCGGGCTGGCGGGTGAGGGATGAGGCGCAGGGTGGCTTCCGTGACGATGCCGAGCATTCCCTCGGAGCCGATGAAGAGGTCGGTGAGGTTGAAGCCGAGTTTGTTTTTGTGGGTGCGTCCCCCGGTGCGGACGATGCTGCCGTCGGCCAGAACAATTTCGAGGCCCATGATGTAGTTACGGGTGACGCCGTATTTGAGGCAGCGAGGTCCGCCTGCATTAGTGGCGATGTTTCCGCCGAGGGAGCTTTCCTCCGCACTGGCGGGGTCGGGGGGGTAATAAAGTCCCAGTTCCCTGACCTTGGCTTGGAGTTGGCCCGTGATGACGCCGGGTTGCACCAAGGCCAGGGCGTCCGGCTTGGAATTTCCAGAATGCGGTTCATGCGGCGGAGGGAGACGCTGACTCCGGCCCGGACAGGAACACAACCGCCCACGTAGCCACGACCGGAGCGCGGGCCGTGACGGGGATTTGGTGGTCGTGGCAGAAACGGAGCAGGGTTTGGATCTGGCTGGTTTTGCGAGGGGTGACGACGACATCCGGCAGGGCATGGGCCATCCAGGCATCTCCGCCATGTTCCTTAAGGTCAGCGGGGCGGGTGGAGATGAGTCCGGGCAGGAGTTGGCGCAGAGGTTCAACCCAGGACGGCGAGGAGGGGCTGGGGATGGCTTTCATTTGCGGCGGAGTGAAATGGAGGTGGCGCGCTTCAGTTCACGATCCACGTCCCGCGTCTTGATGGCCTGGCGTCGGTCCCCGTGGGTTTTACCTTTGCAGAGGCCGAGCAAGATTTTAAAGCGGCGATTTTTGAAATAACCTTTGAGGGGGATCAGGGTTTTACCGGCGATGCTGGTTTCCTGATGGAGTTTGTTGATTTCCTGTTTGTGCAGGAGGAGACGACGAACGCGCTTGGCTTCGTGATTTTCCCGGTTGCCTTTGTCGTAGGGTGCGATGTGGAAATTATAGAGCCAAGCCTGACCTTTTTCAATACGGGCAAAGGCGTCGTTGAGATTGCCCTGGCCGTCACGGATGGATTTGACCTCGGTGCCCTGGAGTTCGATTCCGGTTTCGAGGGATTCGAGGATGAGGTAATCGTGACCCGCCTTGCGGTTGTGGACTTCGACGGAGGCGGTGCTGGTGCTCTTCTTGTTCATGGGAAGGCGGGGTAAGGCCTACAGACAAGGAGCCAAGGACCAGTGGAGGCGGGAGCGTGGCCCCCCGTGGGATTACTTAGTCTTTGGAGTCGATGAATTCGTAGGCCAGATGTCCCTCGGCGACTTCTTTGAGGGCGACATCCATGAAAGTCATGCGGGGCTCGACCATGATCATGGGGCGTTCCCCCATGCCAAGCTGGCGAACACGTTTGGAGATCATGTTGATGAGAATTTCAGGAGCCTCGACTTTGGCGAGGGCGTTCTGGACCAGTTCGTTGCGATTGATAGCCATAGGAGAGCCTGAAAAGATGGCGGAATCAGGGGAGGATGCAAGGTTTTATTTGAAGTGAGGATGAGGCCGATGGCTGGGGGGAGGAGGACTGGTTTTTACCTGTTGGAAAGTTGGGGGCTGGAGCTAGTGTCGCTGATTGATGGCGATTTCTCCTGAATTAGTTGAGCGGGTGCGACAGGCTTCCGACATTGTGGAAGTGATCGGCTCCTACGTGCCCTTGAAGAGGGCGGGAGCGAGTTACAAGGCTTCCAGTCCCTTCAACAAGGAGAAGACGCCTTCTTTTTATGTGAATCCGCAGCGTCAGATTTTCAAGTGTTTCAGCAGCGGGCATGGGGGGGATGTGTTCAAGTTTCTGATGTTATATGAGAACCTGGATTTTCCGACGGCGGTGCGACGTTTGGCGGAGAAGGCGGGGATTCCGGTGGAGGAGGAGCGGGGTGGGGATTATCAGAAGGCCGCACAACGCAAGCAAAGGATGCTGGGCTTGCATCAGGAGATTGCGGCGTATTGGCGGGATTTGTTGTTGCATGATGAGCGGGCGAAGGTGGCGCGGGATTACATGCATCACCGCGAGATTCCGCTTTCCTGGGTGAAAGATTTTGGGTTGGGCTTTGCCCTGAGTCCTGGGATGACACGGTGAAGTGGGCGCAGAAACGGGACATTCCCGAGGCGATGTTGCTGGAGGCGGGCCTGGTCAAGCGGCACGAGGAGTCGGGACGGATTTATGATTTTTTCCGGGGTCGCCTCGTTTTCAACATTGAGGATGAACAGGGGCAGGTGATCGCCTTCAGTGCGCGGCTGATGGACAAGGAGGCGAAGGCAGCGAAGTATATCAATTCGCCGGACAGTCCCTTGTTTTCGAAAAGCAAGGTGTTGTTCGGGTTTCATCGGGCCAAGCGGGCGATATTGGATGCGGGCTCGGTTTTGGTGTGTGAGGGGCAGATTGATGTGTTGCGCTGTCATGCGGCGGGGATTCTTCATGCGGTGGCACCGCTGGGCACGGCCTTTACGGAAGAACATGCCAAGCAGATCAAACGTTTCACGCAGCGGGTGATTCTTTGTCTGGATGCGGATCGGGCAGGGCAACAGGCGGCGGACCGGGTGACCAAGATTTTTCTGGAAGGGATGGAAGGCATGGAGCGGATGGTGCAGTCGGATCTGGGGGTGGAGGTGGTGCGGCTCCCGGCGGGGCATGATCCTGACTCGTTGATTACGGAGCAGGGGGCGGAGACCTTCAAGGCCTTGTTGGAGCAGCCCATGCAGTATCTGGATTTTCTGCTGGATCGGCTCCTAGCCAGGGAGGACGCGGGCACGGCATCGGGCAAAAGGAAGGTGATCGAAGCAGCGGCGGGTTTTTTGGTGCAGATTCCGAATCAAACCTTTCGCAGCCAGGTGTTGCAGCAGGCGGCGTCCCGGCTTCAGATCAGCCGGGATATCTTGGAGTTTGAAGTAAAAAAACTGGCCAAGCCCGCTGTGTTTCGCCCCGCTCCGGTGCGTGGTCCGGGAGCGGCGGGGGGAGAAGAAGGACGGGCAGGAGGAGGCGGGGCCTTGGAGAAGCTGCCGGTTCCTACTCAGGCTCTGGTGGTGCAACCTTTGGTGGCGGATTTGATTCAGTTGATGCTGGCTCACAACGCTTGCATTCCCGAGATCCAGAAAGAGTTGAACCAGGAGTGGATTCAGCATCTGGCGGGGGCGGAGTTGGTGCAGAACATGATCGATTTATACAACGAGGAAGCCTGGACGGAGCAGGGATCGCTTTATCGACTGGTGGGAGAGGCGGAGCAGAATTATCTGGCCGGGCTGGACACCAGCGGTTTGCAGGCCTTGGGTCTGGCCCAGGTGCTTCCCCAGGTCAAGCGGGTATGTTCCCGCCTGCATCAGGACTGGGTGCGGAACCGGCTTTTGGTCATCAGTCAGGAGTTGAACAAACCCGGTCTGAGTGATGCGGAAAAGCGGCGTTTGCTGGAGGAGCAGGGGCCGCTTTATAAATTGAAAAATTCTTTGACAGCAACTACTTAGGAAACTAGTTTTAAAGGCTTTTCCCGCTCCGGGACAAACCAAGGAGCAACCGTAACTTAACCAAGGCCAGATGTGTTGAAGTCGAAGCAGTCCACCAAAAATTCCAAGTCCGCACCGGTTAAGAAATCCCAACCCGCCAAGGCAGTCAAGGCTCCCAAGTCTCCCGCTGCGAGCCGGGCCAAAGTCGCTCCTTCCAAGGAGAAGTCCAAAAAAATCGACGCCGTGGTTCCCGAGAATGGGGAGGCTTCGAAGAAGTTGAGTGACATGCTCAAAGACGCCTCGGGCAAGGAAATCGACGCGAGCAAATTTTCCGAGAAGGACATGATGGCGGCCGTGTGGAGCGGCAACGCCGAGTGGCAGGCGCGACTTCGTGAAGTGATCAAGCTCGCCCGCGAGCAGGGTTATCTTACTTTTGACGATTTACATGAGGCGCTGCCTGCCAGCGTCAACAATCCCGATCAGGTCGAGGGGATTCTGGGCTTTCTCCGCACGATGGAGATTGACGTCATCCAAGCCTCCGAGGTGGACAGCTACAAGCAGACCGTGGGTGGTCAAGACGAGCCCGACGAAGAAGAGAAGGCGGAAGCCAAGCTGGACATCCTGGATGATCCGGTCCGGATGTATTTAAAGCAGATGGGCCAAGTGCCTCTGCTGACCCGCGAGCAGGAAGTGGAAATCTCCAAGCGCATTGAGGATGCGGAAGTGATGGTGCAGAAATTTTTGCACCGCTTCGGATTCATCGCGGATGAGTATGTTAGTCTGGCGGAGAAGTTGGAGCAGGGCCGCGAGCGTTTTGACCGTGTGATTCAGGACAAGAAGATCGACAGTCGTGAGAAATACATGAAGTCGCTCAAAAAGCTGGTCCGCGAGGTTCAGTTGGCGAACCGCAAGGTCCAGGACAGCTACGACAAATTGGAAAAGGCCCGGGGCGAGGCGAACAAGCTGAAGGCGCAGAAGGTTTTTGAAAAGGCGGACCTGGGCCTGCAAAAGCTTTATGTCAAATTTTACTTCAAACAGAAAGTCACAGAAGAGTTTGTGGCCATTTGCGATAACTATCATCGCAACCTGAATGAGCTGCGACGCGAGAAGGAGCAGATTGAACGCTCCAAATCCAAGAAGAAGGTGGACAAGGATCGGGTGGATTTCATCGACCAGCAGTTGGAAGAGCTTGCCATCAAGTTCCGTGTGCCGATTGCACAATTTGAAGGGGACCATAAACAATTGAAGGATTGGTTACGCAAGGCGTTGCGGGCCAAAACAGAGATGGTGGAGGCCAACTTGCGGCTGGTCATTTCCATCGCCAAAAAATACACCAATCGCGGGCTCTCTTTCCTTGACCTGATTCAGGAAGGGAACATGGGTCTGATGAAGGCAGTGGAAAAATTTGAGTACCGTCGCGGTTACAAATTTTCGACCTACGC
>JAAUTS010000008.1 GCA_012031345.1 Blastochloris sp.
GCTTCCCGCAGCTCCTCACCCCGTCAATTTTCCCCTTCCCTCATCTTGATCAAATTGACAGGGCGAACGCACTTAAATTTCAGAAAGAGGAAAAGCTTAAACCACAAACGGACACTAAGTTACACGAATTTAAATAAAGTTTTTCCCTTGGGGCGGCGAGGCGGTAGGGGGTGGATTCGTGGGGCTTCGTGGTTAAAAAAGGTTCTTGTCTAATTCAAACAGCATAGACTTAACAACATTTAGTGTGTGTTGCCCTGATCAAATTGAGTTCTCCCCTTCTCCAGTAGCGCAGGCATCTTGCCTGCTGGGGCGGGCGTCCCGCCGGCCCCTTCCGCTTTCTTGCCGGAAAGCTCTTCTTTTTGTCTTAACCAGCCAGACATTTCCCAACAACGCTTCCCTCTTGCCTTGCCCCCTTCGCTTCGTCAGCATCCAGCCAGGTTTTTCTTATGGTGTCATCGTCCCCTCCTCCCACACCCCTTTACTCCGTCCGCAACTCACACATCCATGGTTCCGGCATTTTTGCCACCGCGGACATTCCCCGTCACACCCGCATACTGGAATATGTCGGGGAACGCATCACCAAAGCCGAAGCCCAGCGCCGGGCCGAAGCCCAAATCCTCAAGGCCCAAAAGGGACGCTCCGGCGCCGTCTATATTTTTGAAGCCACCTTGCGTCACGACATTGATGGCAATGTCCCCTGGAACCCGGCCCGACTCATCAATCATTCCTGCGACCCAAACTGTCAGGCCGAAAATATCCGGGGCCGCATCTGGATCCGCTCCAGACGCCGCATCCTGGTGGGTGAGGAACTTTCCTACGATTATGGCTATGACCTGGACCATTATCAGGAACATCCCTGCCGCTGCGGCAGCCTCTCTGCCTCGGCTACATCGTCGGACGCAGCCATCGCCAACGCTTGGTCAAACTCTTGTCCCGGAAAACTTCGTGATTTCCGATTGAATCTTTGCCCGCACTTTGAGATATTCCATAGCTCTGGTAACGCAGCTCCACCGTCGGAGCCTGCCTAACCCATCCGGCAGCGTAGCTCAGCGGTAGAGCAGGGGACTCATAAGCCCTTGGTCACAGGTTCAAATCCTGTCGCTGCTAAACTATCTCTTTATGGCTTGGACCTACATGCTCCACGGTGACAATTGCATAGAGCAGCCCCGAACGCTTCGGGTTGATCACAGGTTCAAATCCTGTCGCTGCTAAAAATTTCACCCCCGAGCACCCACCCGGATTCTGGGCGTTTCTGTGAAACGCCAAGCACACCCTTTTCAGCCTAAGGAACCGCTGATTAAAGACAATCAAACCGCAAAGACACAAAGATCGCGAAGAAAGCCGGGTTTTTAACAGAGGAATTTATTTTTCTTTCTTCGCGGTCATCGCGTCTTGGCGGTTAAATCAGTGTCTCCCTAAAGTCCCCTCCCGCGGGTAAAGCCACCTCAAAGCATCCCCTCAACTCTTCTCCACACTCAAACCCTGCGCCGCCTTCTCCAAAGCCTTCAGCCGGGCATACAACTCAGGCAAACGCTGGGTCAACGCTTCAATCTCCATCGAGTCCTTCACTGGTTTCGCCGGTCCACCCCGGTAAACTCCTGGTGTGGTAATATCCTTCGTCACCGCCGTCCATGCCGTGATCGTAACCTGATCCGCGGTTTTAACGTGACCCACCAAGGCAGACTGTCCGGCGATGGTGTTGTATTTACCCAAGGTCGAGCTTCCGGACAGTCCCACCTGAGCCACCACCACGGAATGGGCTCCGATCACCACGTTGTGCGCGATCATCACCAGGTTATCAATCTTGCAACCTTCCTGAATCCAGGTTTTGTCAAAGCGTCCCCGATCTATCGTGGTGTTCGCTCCGATCTCCACATCATCATCCACCTGCACGTAACCCGTCTGCGGCACTTTGACGTAACGACCTTTTTCAAATTCATACCCAAAACCGTCCGAGCCAATGACCGCACCGCAATGAATCATGACCCGTTTCCCGAGAACACAGCGCTCCCGGATACTCACACGGGGGTAAAGAAAACAACTGTCACCCAGCACCGTCTCATGCCCCACGTAGCAGCCCGCTCCGAGATGCACTCCCTCGCCGATCCTCGCTCCCGGCTCGATCACCACCTGTGGCCCCACCCACACCCCCGAGCCCAGCACCGCACTCTCCGCCACCACCGCCGTGGGATGAATCCCCGCCGTCCACTCCAACGGGGCAGGGGCAAACAGCGCGGCAATTTGCGCAAAGGCGGCGGAAGGATTTTCCACACGAATCACCGCACTGGGAAATTCTCCGGCTGCCGACTTGGGAATCAGGATGGCCCCGGCCTTGCTTTGCAAAGCTTGTTTGATGTAGCGGGGATTACCCAGAAACGAAATCTGCCCGGACTCCGCCCGACCCAGATCATTGATCCCGGTGATGAGATGCCCGCCGTCTCCGACGAGTTCTCCACCAACCAGAACCGCCAGTTCGGCCAAGCGGTGTGCCATGGGAGAAACCTTGAGGAACGACCAACTTACTTCTTGGCGTCGGCAGGCTTGGACTTGTTCAGGGTCTTGATGATTTCCTGAGTGATGTCCGTGACCCCTTCGGTGTAGACCAAAGCAGGGGTGCCATTCAGCGTCATGCCGGATTTGTCCATGACCAGGTTATATTTACCCTTGGAAAAAGTTACGATGGCTTCGTTGATCTCATCCACAATGCCCTTACGCATCCGGGCCTGACTGTCTTGGAACATCTTGCTGGTTTGATCCCGGAAGGCCAGCAACTCACGCTCACGAGCGGCCGCTTCCTGCTGCTTTTCACGGACTTTTTGCTCCGCTTCCTTCTTGGCCGTCTCGCTGGCGGAAGGATCCTTGGCCCGCTCAATCAATCCGTTGAGCTGATCCACCAGCTTGTTCATGTCCGTTTTTTTCTCTTCAAAGTTTTTCTGAAAAGTGGCCATGTCCTGCTTCAGGCGCTCCTGGGCGTCGTTGGTTTTGTAATATTGCTTGAACGCTTCCTGCATGTCCACCAAGGCAATCTTGGTTTCCGCCTGACAAATCGAGGCCAGGGAAAGGGACAACAGGGAGATCGTGGATAGAATTAGTGTTCTCATAAGAAGAAGGATTTAACTAGAATTGGTAGCCGACGTCAAAGTGGAACTCGATCGATCCGTCCGGATCAAAATTTGCCGCGTTCCATCAAAGGTGTTCCCAAATCCAACCGCAAGGGCCCAATCGGCAGGTTCAAACGCAGACCCACCCCTGTGCCGATGGCAAATTCGTTCACGGAATAATCAAAACCCCGCTGTTGTTGAAGCCACCATCCACAAACACCGCACCACGCACCCGGTCAATGATCGGGAAGGTCAACTCCAGATTACTGTAAGCCATGGTCTGTCCTCCGAAGGGTTCTCCAGTCGAATCCAGCGGGCCAATGTCACGGAAACCAAAACCACGGATCGAACGCGAACCACCAATGAAAAGACGGTCAAACAAGGGCGGTGGATTCGTGCCGTCATAACCATCCACCACTGAAGTGGCCAAGCCCATGGAAACAATCAAATCGTAAGGCAAAAGGAAAAACTTCGTCGCCTCCGCCTCCAACTTCCAGATGTTGGTGTCGCCCAGCAGCGGTCCGCCCGCACCCTCCGCCGAGAATTCCGCCTTCTCCCCACTCCGGGTCAGGAACAAGCTGTCCCGCGTGTCATAAGTCAGGGTCGCCCGGACCGAACTCTTCGTCCGATATCCTTCCTCCGCCCGCAAAGCCGCCGAAGCCGTCGTATCCACATCCACAATCCCGATGTTCTCCGCCTGATAACGCACCCCGAAACGCCAGAACTGATTCAAAGCCTTACCCACCCGCACCGCTGCTCCGTAACGCTCAATATCATACACGCTGCTGTCAAAACTCGACTGGTTGTAAAACAGATCAAACCCAAAGGACAACTGGCGATCCAAAAACCATGGCTCCGTCCAACTCACCAAAAAGTCGCGCCGGGTCAAACCGTATTGCAGACGGGTCCTGAATTTCTGTCCCGCCCCGGTAAAGCTCGGGAAATTCGCGTAATCAAAATTTCCCTGACTCAACTCCACAAAACCCAACAGGCTGTCCACCGTGCTGAACCCAATCCCAAAGGTCACCGATCCCGTGCGCTGCTCCTCCACCGTCACCACCATGTCGCGACGATTCGGCACCGCCGTCTCTTTTTCACTGATGTCCACCTTGGAAAAATATCCCAGGTTCTCCAAACGCTTCTTGCTCGCATCCACCCGCACAGAGTCATAGACCTCACCGGGCGCCAGCGCCAACTCGCGCCGCAACACCTTGTCCTTGGTCCGGTTGTTGCCCTGAATGATGATTCTCTCCACAAAAGACTGCTCGTTTTCCTCCACGGAATACAACACATCCATCTTGCCACTCTCAATGTTCGGCTGCCGCACCGGCGTCACGTTCGCATCAATGTAGCCGCGCTCCCCGTAAAGATCACGGACCGCCTTCACATCCTCTTCCAAACCCTGCGGAGAAAACACTCCCTCCTCCTTCATCGTCAGCCGACCCATGATCTGCTCGGAGGTGAAAAGCTGGTTCTTCTCAAAATTGATCCTGCCCACGCGATACTGAATCCCCTCAAACACCGTCACCTTGATATCAATGACATCCTCTTCCGGGTAACTGTAATCCACCCCCTTGACCTGCATGTCGATGTAGCCGTTCTTCTGATAATATTCGCGCAAGGCTTTTAAATCTTCCTGAAACTGTTCTTCCTTCAACAACCCCGACTTGTTGAAAAATGACAGCCAGTTTTTCTTCCGCGTTTTGAAAACTTTTCTGAGTTCGTCCTCTGAGAATACCGTCGCTCCTTCAAACGTGATGAACCGAACATAGGCTTTGCCCTGCTCATTGATGGTAAAGGTCACCACCGCACGTCCCGCCTGCTCGTTGATGTCGATTTTGTACTCCACCGTCGCCTTCGGGAAACCCTTGCTCCGGTAGTATTCCAACACCTTCCGCGAATCCTCCGCCACCTTCTGCTCACTCAGCGGATCGTTCGGCTTGCTGCCCATCTCCTTGCGGATCCGCTTTTCCTTGATCTTCACCGCACCGTTGATGACGATGTCCTTGACCGTGGGCTTGGGTTGAACCACCACCACCACTTTGACGCCGTCCGCCAGCGGTTCATCGTAAATCCGCAAATTGACAAACAACCCGGTGGAATAAAGGTTTCTCACGTCCTCCTCCACGGATGTCATGGAATAAGGCTGCCCCACCGTCGTCCGCATGTTGGAAAGAATCACACTGCGATCCACTGAGCGCGGACCCGCATACTCGATCTCCACTTCCTTGACCACTGGCCCACGCTGCGTCGGAGAATCCGCTGCGGAAGGGGGTTGAATCAGTGTCTTGCCCTCGGGAGCTTCCTGTGCCCCGGATCCCAGCACCATGACCAACGACAAAGCCGCAACCAGGATCCCTTGAAAGACCCCGTTCCCACTGCGCCCGAAGCGCTGTCTCGCTGCCAAATGCATCATCCGATTGGTTCTTAACAACTTTTTTTCAAGGACTTACGTATTTACACGATTTACGTTAAAAGTCCGTGTCTCTGCGCAAACTGAAGCTTGTGGGCCGGATCGTCAAGTGAATTATCCCCGGAAATCCCGACGGAAATTTTCCAGGAAAAAGGCAAGCCCTTATTCCTTGCTCTTCTTGGCCGGGCGGGTCTTTTTCCCTTTCACCGGAACCTCTTCCTGAACCTCAGCCTGAGGGGCTTCCAAGACCACTTTGACCTTGGCCTGCACCCCCATGGGAAGCTGGATTGCCACCTCCATGCTCGCCCATCGCCTTCAAAGGACGCGGGAGATCGATCTTCTTGCGATCCACCTTGTGCCCCTGCACCTCCAAACGGGCCGCAATGTCCTGTGACGTGACCGAACCAAACACCTTGTCCGAGTCCCCGTGCTCCATTTGGAATGTGATGGTCACTTTCTTCAAAGCCGTGGCCATTTCCTCCGCCGCGTTCAGCTCCGCCGCTTCACGCTCCGCACGGCGCTTCTTCAAGTCCTCCACCATCTTTTTCGAGGCAGTCGTCGCCACACTGGCCAGATCACGCGGCAACAAAAAATTACGGGCATAGCCGGGCTTCACCCGCACCACATCCGCTTCCACACCCAAACCCTCCACAGGTTTCTTCAGAATTACTTCAACTGCCATAGTCGTTTACTCCTTCATCTTTCGTTACACGCCGCTCCACCGAATGCCAACACCCGGCCGCCGCGCTGTTTTTTTCTTAAAATTTTAGCTTCATCAAAACGGAATCTCATCATCCGACGCATCCGGTCCATGTCCGTAATCCGGCTCCGGTGCCTGATCCCGCGCCGGACCGCGACTGTAACCCCCCTCGCGCTCGCCCCCGCCGGAACGTCCCGACCCGCCGGATCCCCCAGCCGACCCGCCGCCTGAACCCGAGCCTCGTCCCAAAAATTGCACCCGATCCGCCCGCACCCGCAGCCGGCTGCGCTTCTCCCCCTGCTGACTCTCCCATTGATCCAATTGCAGGCGCCCTTCCACAAAAATCGGAGAACCCTTGCTCAAATAATCCTTACAGGTCTCCGCCTGGCGACCCCATACCACCACATCCACGTAACACACTTCCTCCTTCTCCCCACCCTCCGGCGTCCGATACACCATGTTGATGGCCAGGGCCAGATCCCCCACCGCCGTGCCTTTGGGCGTGTGCCGGATTTCAGGATCACGGGTCAGATTACCAATCAAAAAAACGCGGTTCAGGGAAGCCATGCTCGTCGGTATTCAGTTAGAGGTTCAAGGTTGATTGGAGAAAAAAGCGTTGTGTTGGGAAAAGTCAGGGGCTATTCACCCCAGCTGCTGCACCTTAAGCAGCCTGGGCTTCCTTGGCCACCTTCGCAATCAAATCCACCTGACGGAAGACCCGCTTGTCCAAAGCAAAACTTTGACGCAAAGCCGCCAGTTGCAGGCTGTCCAAATCAAAACGGACCCCCAGATAATATCCGGCATCCAACTTGCCCGCCACCTGCTCAAACTTGCGACGATCCATCCGTTGCGCGGCATAAAACTCGCCTCCCAGGCCCTCGATGGCCTTCTTGATCGCGGTCACCATTTCCTCCACCCCTTCTTCCTTGCCTTGCAAGTCCAGGATGAACATTGATTCGTAATGTTTCTTCATACTTCTCGATTCACTTCATTCATGGCGGCGACCACCCCCTCGTGCTCACAAAGCTCCAGGGCGTCCACCGCGCGCGTTATCATTCTCTGCACGACTTCTTTCTCGTCCGGTCCGAACTTCCCCAGCACATGATCCACCAGGTCCATCCGTTCTGGAGCCGCCCCCACACCGCACTTCAAGCGCGCGTAGGACTGCGTCCCCAAATGCTGCTCAATCGACCTAAGCCCATTATGGCCCCCAGCCGATCCCTTCTCCCTCAGCCTTAATTGGCCGAGCTTCAGGCTCACATCATCCATCACCACCAAAATCTTTTCCGGCTCCAGCTTGAACCAATCCAGCGCCGCCCGGACCGCCTCTCCAGAAAGGTTCATGAAACCCAGAGGCTTCATCAACCAGACCCCCTCGGGAGTCTGTGTCCCTTCCGCATCACCGAACCGCAATCGCTTCCAGCCCAAGCCCTTCTTCCGGGCCCAGCCTTCCACGACCATGTAACCCGCGTTGTGCCGTGTTTCCACGTAGCCACTCCCGGGATTGCCCAGCCCCACCACCAGTGGGTAGAGCACGGACAAGGCTTAGCCCTTCTTGGCTGGAGTTTTTGGCCGGAGCCGCCGCCGCTGCTGCCGCATCCGGCTTCTTGCCCTTAAGCACTTCCGGTTGAGCCGCCGCCCCATCCGCAGCCGGAGCCGCCTCTTCCGTCTTGGGCGCGTGAATCATGAAAACCGCCAAATCCCCCGCCGTGATAAAGCTGACTCCTTCAGGCTTGGGCAATTCCTTCACGTGAATCGCATCGCCAATCTTCATCTCGGACACATCCACCACAATCTCCGAAGGCAAATCCTTGGGCAAACACTCCACCCGGACATGACGCATCAAGTGATCCAAAATCCCACCACCCGTGCGCACCCCGATCGCTTCTCCCAGCTCATGCACGGAAACTTCCGCCTGAACCTTTTTGTTCGGATCAATCTCATGCAAATCCACATGCAGAACCTTATCCTTCAAGGGATGAATCTGCACCTCGCTCAACAAAGCCAGATGTTTCTTCGCGCCGGATTCCCCGCTGATCTCCAGATCCACCAGCACGCTCTCCGCCTTGGTGGCATTCAAGGCCCCGACCAATTCTTTCGAACTGATCTGCAAAGCCCTCGGCTCGCCCTGCCCATAGAGCACCGCCGGCGTTTTGCCAGTGCCACGGATTTGACGTGATTTGAGCCGACCGATGCCGCTGCGGAGCTCTGCTTTCAAACTGATACGATTTGCCATAACTCTGTCCTATTCTGAAAAAGTGAGTGTGAAAGAGAACAGGAAATCCCTCCCCCGGTCAACCCTTTTCACAGCCAAAGACGTACAAATTCCAAAAAAGTCCGCCTCCCCCTCTGATAACACCCCCACAAAACACATCCCAACCCCAAATTTCGAGCTCCTTTCGATGAACCACCCAAGCCTCCTTCTATCTCAAACCCAACACTTCCTCTGTGTCCGCTGTGTCCTCTGTGGTGCATCCCCTCCTTTGACTTATTGCCGACAGCCCAGAGCGAATAGCCCCCACCTATCTCACCAACTCATGCCAAGCCGCTTGAGGGGATAAGATTCTGATTCCTTCACTTCGATCCAAAGGAAAATGTTTGCCATTTCCCGTCACTAGCACTGGATCATTCAAAGAAGCGGCAACTTCAACAAAAGGAAGATCACTAGGATCAGGCAAGCTCATTCCCTGCCACGGCTTGGGATTGACCTGTTGATGAAAGGAGAATTCGTCCAACAAGGCCGACACCTCCCCGGCATGGAAGCCAAACTTCTTTCGCTGCAACACCTCGCGATACTCCTCCATGATGCGATCATCCCAGGCCAAAAGCAGATCTCCTCTTAACAAGGCATCCAAAAGCCGACCTGGAGGTCCTTGGGGATTGAGTAGTCCTGAAACAAGGACCTTGGTGTCAAAAACCCAAACGGGCGAATGCTTCATTCCGGCTCAGTCTCCCTGCCGTGCGGAACGGATTTCTGCCGTCACTTCGGTCAGGCTTATCTTGGATATGCCGGATGCCGAGGCTTTGCGACGCATGCCGGAAACCGCCCGCTGTGCTCGCTCGCGCACCTGGGAGCGAAGATCTTGCAGCAAGGTTTTTTCAGAAGTAGGCAGAAGAATTGCACAAGGCACTCCATCTTTGGTAATAACCAAAGAACCTTCTCTCTCCAGATCTTTCCAAACCTTACCGGGACTTGCCGTCAACTGACGGGACGCAATCATCTTCATAAACAACATTTGCACAACAGTTGCACCCCGTCAAACCACATTCTCCACCATCACATAAGCGTTTCCGTGAAACACCCAAGCCTCCTTTTACCTCAAACCCAACACTTCCTCTGTGCCCCCTGTGTCCTCTGCGGTTGATCCATCCCTCTCACCGATAACCCCAGCCTCCCATAGCTCAAGAACCGTTATCCTAACTTCCAAGAACTGACCCCAAAAGATGAGTCGATACCGTTACCGAAATAGCACTTGTGCCCAAAAGTTGGAACATTCGTTGCTATTGGTTGGGTTGTGCACTTTTTCCCGGTGAAGACTTAGCGACACAGGTCGGAATTGGCGCGCGGAATTCACTGATTAATCCTTCACGTATTGATTTTTTAAAGTTGACCGCATAGATAGGATCCAGACACCGATTATAGTTAATAAACCAAACAAAATATCGGTGAATCTCACAGCAGGTAATAACCTTGTAAGCAATAGGGGCGATACCATTAAGACACCTTTAATCAATAGAAGTAAACCGCTTTTAAAAATTTGGCTTTTCGAGAATTTTCCTAATTTTAAAATTAAAATAGTTAAAAATGAATAGGCTAAATAGATAATCGCAATAATCTGATTAACATGGCTTTCCAATAGCCAAGTAATCCAAATCAGAAAAACAATAATCCCTAAAGATAATTGTAATTGTTTTATTGAAAAATCTTGCATATCAGACCTGAAGCGACTGGTAAGGTTGCGTAGCCTAAGCTGAACTGAGCCGTTAAAGATAATTCGCCTGTATACTGGGGGGGTCAGTCTACTACATTGTACTTTTTGTCTGTCTATCAATTGCGCTACTCCCCTAATTTTTTATCCTTAGTTCGTTACTTCTGCAATCTTAGTTTCGCTTGGTAAATTCCGGCAGCCTCATGAAAGATCCGGCACATTTATTGCCACGAGCAAGAGCGATAGATGGCTCTTAGAAACTCAATTCAACCCTTTCGCATCATGCCACCAACCCGTCAAAGACCCAAAAGTTGACAAAACTTCCTCTGTGCCCTCTGTGTCCTCTGTGGTTGATCCATCCATCTCACCGACAGCCCCCAGACTCCCATGGCTCAAGAACCGTTATGCTAATTTCCAAGGACTGATCCCACTTGCCTGCCTCATAGTGGCACCGCTAATCCTTCCGCTTCCGCGAGTTTCTTTTGATTGCCATCGAAAGTAAGGAACTCTTCAACGCCCAGCTCAATGGCCGTGGCGACATGGAGAATGTCCATCGCGCGATGACCGCTGGCATCTGTATAAAGTTCGCTCAGGCGCTCGGCCGCTAGATGGATCTGCGGCCAAGGTGCAGGGATCGTGCGGACCTCACCCCTGACCAAATCCGACTTCAAGTCTGCCAGCATTTTGCTTCCTTCGGTCCGTGAATAGCCTTTGGAAGGTTCATGGCGATTCAACCTGATCTGAAATCGCACCGCTTGCCTGAACTCATAAAGAAGCAGAGTGGTGACCTCCAGCGGCCCCGGCATGTCAGCGAAATAGGCCGCCGCGTCGACTGAATTCACCTGAAGCCGATACAAAGCGCAAAGAAACGAGGTGTCAGGATACGCCCTCATTAGCCCATATCCTGAGCCAGTTCATCGGCGCGCATGGCAGCCACTTGCTCCGCGGTGAAAACGCGTCCTCCCCACGTTTCGCGCAATCTGGCCATGATGTCCACTTTCGGAGAACGCGGCTTGGACATGGCGTTTCCCAGAGCTGGGACCAGAGTGGCGATGATCTTACCTCGCTTGCTGATGTTGATGGACTCACCTTCATGGACCCACGCCTCAATGCGAGGGAATTCATTTCGAAGTTCTCGAACGGTAGCCGTTTTCATGTGATTCAAAATATGTATCACACTACACCTCAGTCAAGAACAAGTATTCTGAACTTGGTGCCGCAGGAGGCAGCGTCATAGGCAACGCATTTTCGGGGTCAGAAACTCAATTCAACCCTTTCGTGTCGCTCGGCCAACCTGCTGCCAACCAAAGTTATTCAAGAAAATGGGCATCGTAATAGCCTGACTACAAAGGCGAATTTTCCCTAAATCAACCTCAAATAGCTTTCTCTGTGCCCCCTGTGTCCTCTGTGGTGAATCCCAGCGCCCTCAGCACCCCCGTCCAAAACTCACCCGTTTTACTTCCTCCGATATCTCTCCAGGTGACAATCAAACCCGCCCAAATCCACCGTTTGAGCGTAGTCCCGCTGCAGCTTCCCCTGCCTCGCTTCCATGCGGAAGGGGTTGACCATAACAAGCACCCCACCCGGTTTCAACAGCTCCCCGGCCAGTCTCAGCATGTCCTGGTAAAGATCGCGCAACCCCACGATGCGAACCCGCCGCCCCAAGGAGGATTGCTGATCACCACATCCAGCGTGGCCGGACCTAGATAACCTTGGGAAACAACATCACGAAAATCAGCAACATGCAGAGCATAGTTGAGCCCCGCCAATCCCGCCGCCACCAGGTTGCTCCGGGCCGCTTCAATCGCCTCCCCACTCAAATCCGTTCCAATCAAACGACTCACCCCTCCCCTCAAAGCGCACTCGATCAATTCCAGACCCGAACCACAGAAAGGATCCCAAACGCTTGCCCCATGACAGGCACCCGCCAGCCGTGCCATCGCCGCCGCCAGCGGAGGATGCGATGCCGCAGGCACGTCCTGCACCCGGTAGTGCAGCCGGGGATCGCGGGACCAGCGCGGACGCAGCTCCAGCGACCATCCTTTCGGTCTCGGATAAACCTCCAGCGCCCAGGGTGCCTGCCGGGCATCATTAAGCAGTCCGGGTGCCCAGGCAAAAGCCTGATCCACCACCGACTGCACCAAGCCCCGTGCAGGTTCTCCTCTTATATAACTGAAGCGATAACGAATCGGGCCTTCGGTAAATGTGTGAAATAATTTCTGGGATAAGGGCGACACCACCACGCCGGCCAGTTCTTCCACCCCAGCCTCCTGGGGCACCGATCCCAAAACAAAACCAGCCGAGGCATGACAACGCAGAGTATAAAGATCCCCCAGTGTGAACGCGCGCAGAGGCGTCAGGGCCAGCAGGCCAGGCTGTAAATCCAGCACCCGAAACCTTTCCTCCCCTAACCGCTCCTCCCACTCCTCCCGCAGGATAATCTCCAAACCCTTCCGACAACGTAGATGAATCCTGAGACGCTCCGATGACGAAAACTCCAGGGGAACCTCCAACCGAAGCCGGGTCGCCGACTCACCCCTGGCCAGCGCCGCCCTGACCTTCTGCTCCGTGTGCCTGCCCAGCACCCCGTCCCGCTCGATCAAGTCCAAGGTCGCCTGACCTCCGATCTTATCCAGACTGCGACTTAAATAGGTTTTCTCTCTGCTATTGTCTGACTTTTTTAACACCGAAAGCAGAGCCACTTCCTCCTCCGTCCCGGCGCCGAGCTTGGGCAGGGCATTCATCGCGTAACGGCGCACTTTTTCCTGCGGGTCCTGCAGGAGATCTCTCAGCCAAGCGCGTAAATCACGCTTCTCCTCCTCCGTCCCGGATTCGGCAAAAACCACCCCCAGCGCCCGCAATAGACTGACCTGATCCAGACGTTCACGTTCCGTGGCTTTCGCGTAGCGGGGAACCTCCTCCTGCCACAGCCGGGCACAGGACATGGCACGATAGTGCTGATAAAGCTCCTTGCCCGCACGTTGCTCAGGTTTTTTCATGATATCCCATCATACTCATCCCCCGCCCGGCTCTACCTCCGCCGCAGCTCCCGCCCCAAACATCCCCCACGGAGTTTAAAGTTGGAAGTATAAAGTTTGAAGATCAGCTATCAGCAACTCGAAACCCCTAACTAAAAACCAGAAACTCCCCCCTCCCTCTCCCCAACATTTCGCACCTGGTCAGGACGATGTTACGGTTGGCGTATGCAGAAAAAAGTTTGGCTCATCACGGGTTGTTCCTCCGGCTTCGGAATGGCTCTGGCTCGCAAGGCCCTCGAGGCAGGGCATCATGTTGTGGCCACGGCTCGCAACGCGGAGACCTTGCGCCCTCTTTTTGAAGATTACCTGGATTCCTGCCAGATTTCCTCACTCGACGTTTCAAATCCATCCGCCATCCGCACCTTTTTTGAGCGTTTTCAGGCGGAACCCGGTCGCATCGATGTGCTGGTCAATAACGCGGGTTATGGCTTGTTAGGTTCCCTGGAAGAAAGCAGCGAGGAACAGATCAGACGCAATATGGAGGTAAACTTCTTCGGTGCCCTGGCTATGATCAAAGGTGTATTGCCTCTCATGCGTGAGCAAAAAAGCGGGCATATTTTGAACATGTCTGCCGCAGCCGCCATTTCCAACTACGCCGGATTCTCCGTCTATGGCGCCTCCAAATTCGCGTTGGAAGGACTCTCCGAAGGTCTAGCTGCCGAAGTCAAAGCTCTGGGCATCAAAGTCACCTTGGTCAACCCGGCCCGTTCCGCACCGAGTTCATCTCCCGCTCCCTTGACCGCGCCAACCAAAACCTTCCTGAATATGCGGGCAGCGTTGGGAAGTTTCTTGGGTTCCTGGAAAAAATGGACGGCCAACAACCTGGCGACCCCGACAAGGCCGCTCAAGCCCTGCTCGAAGTTGTGGCTTCTGACAACCCGCCTTTACGCCTGGTTCTGGGCAAGTATGCCATCGACAAGGTGGAGCGGACCGCTCGTCAACGGCAGCGGGAGTTGGAAAGCTGGAAGGAGCTTGGATTGGCCACCGATTTCTCCACTTGAAACATCGCCCTCCACCGTTATGTTGCTCCCACTATGAGTCCCATTCCCAGCACCCAGCTTCTGACCCAACTTCAATGGCGCTACGCCACCAAACAATTTGATTCCACGGCCAAAATTTGCCCGGAAGACTGGGCTGCCTTGGAGGAGTCCCTCATCCTCACGCCTTCCTCCTTCGGACTGCAACCCTGGAAATTCATCGTGGTCACCGACCCTGCCGTGCGTGAACAACTCAAAGCCGTCTCTTGGGGTCAGGGTCAAGTCACTGACTGCTCGCATCATGTCGTCTTCGCCATCCGCACGGACGTTGATCAGGACTTTATTCAGGCCAACATGAAACTGACCGCCGAAGTTCGCGGCGTGCCCCTGGATAGTCTGGCTGGGCTGCAAAAGGTCATCCTCGGCTTTCTCCCCAACGTCAACGTGCAGGAATGGTCCACCCGCCAGGCCTACATCGCGCTGGGTAACTTCATGACCTCCGCCGCCCTCATCGGTGTGGACACTTGTCCCATGGAAGGTATCGACCCCGCCCAATACGACCGCATCCTCGGTCTCGAAGCCAAAAAGTTGAAAACCGTGGTGGCCTGCTCGGCTGGCTATCGCGCCTCCGGCGATAAATACGCCAACCTCAAAAAAGTTCGCTTCCCCAAGTCTGAAATCGTCTCTGCCGTTTAAAACTTACCCTGCTTCACTTCGCAAACGGCAGCTCCGCCAGTTCCAGCCCCTCGTTGCGTTCCGTGAAAAACTTGATCGTCCAAAGCTCCGGGAAAAGAGCCACCGCCCTCTCCTGACCATCCAGTGCCGTGGTCACTCCCGTCGGTAAATCCGCCTTACCCGTAAAGGCCGTCCCGTCCCGATTCCGAATCCAGCGCACGATGCGCCAGGGTGCCGTCTCCAAACGCGACTCCGCGCCGTATTCACTCTGCAAACGATATTGCACCACCTCAAATTGCAGGGGCCACCGCACCCAAAAGCGGCACCTTCTGAATGGCTTGCGGCATGGAGTAGCCTTGCATGACCCCCTCCGCTAACAACTGTGACAACCCCTCACGAAACTGCTTGAACTTGGCCGTGACCGGGTTGTGCAGGAAGGCAAAACATTCCGGAGCAAAATAAGGAATCTCCTCGAACTTCAAGGCCACATTCTCCGATAAGGTGTCCCCTATCAAAAAGTCATGATTCCCCACAATCCCAATCACATCCCCCGCATACCCGTCATCCACCGTCTCACGCTCTTGGGCAAAAAGTTTTTGGGAATTGGATAAACGCACCTTCTTCCCCGTGCGTGTATTGAACACCTGCATGTCCCGCTCAAACTTCCCGGACACAATTCTTATGAAATAAATCCGGTCCCGATGCCGCGGATCCATGTTGGCCTGAATCTTGAAAATAAAACCGGAAAACCCCCGGGCCGCAGGTTCAATCGCCACCCCCTGCGCCACGCGATGTCGCGGTGCCGGTGCCAGCTCCAAAAAAGCATCCAACAACAATTGCACCCCGAAGTTATTGCTCGCGCTGCCAAAGAACACCGGCGTCTGCTCCCCCCGGTCGAGCTTGGCCCGATCAAAGTCATACCCAGCTCCATCCAGCATCTCCAACTCATCCATCGACCTCTTGAGAGCGTCCGGGTCCACGTTCTCCTGCACAAAAGCATCCGTCAATCCCCCCACCTTCTCCGGCGCCCGATACGCCCCCCGCGCGGTGCGCTCAAACAAATGCACCTCTTTCTTGCGCCGTTCAAAAACCCCGCGAAACTCCGGCCCCGTTCCCAGCGGCCAATTCATCGCACAGGCTCCAATCCCTAACACACTCTCCAATTCATCCAACAATACCAGCGGATCCCGCGTCGGTCGATCCAGCTTGTTCATGAAGGTGAAAATCGGCACCCCACGTCTCCGACACACCTCAAATAATTTCCGCGTCTGTGCCTCGATCCCTTTCCCCGCGTCGATCACCATGATCGCCGCATCCACCGCGGTCAAAACCCGGTAAGTGTCCTCCGAGAAATCCTTGTGCCCCGGCGTGTCCAGCAGATTGACCACACAACCGCCATATTCAAACTGCAACACCGTCGAGCTGATCGAAATTCCCCGCTGCTTCTCCAACTCCATCCAGTCCGAAGTGGCCGCCCGCTGATTTTTACGCGCCGTGACCGACCCCGCCAACGACAAGGCCCCCCCGTAAAGCAAAAGCTTTTCCGTCAATGTGGTCTTCCCCGCATCCGGGTGGGAAATAATGGCAAAGGTGCGGCGACGTTGTATCTCGTGTAACATGGGGCTCCGGTCAATCAACCCGAAATCATCCCACGCCTGCCCATCCATGCAAGGAAGAAGGGAGAGTCATAACTCGCCTTCACAATGCCTCCCTCTCCACAAATGTCTTTTGCGACAGCCTCCAAGATTTCTGGCCAAACTTTTCCCGATTCAACATTGAACAATCTCCAAGCTGCGCCATGCTCTTAAAGATGCTGATCAAAGACATCCTCCAGCAAACCTGTCCCGCCTACAGCTTTGAATTTTTCCCACCCAAAACCGAGCCCGGCTGGGAGGAACTCTTCCAAACCATCTCCGAACTCGTCCCCCTGCAACCCTCCGCCGTCAGCGTCACCTACGGCGCAGGCGGCTCCACCCGCGAACGCACCCACGATCTCGTCGTCCGCATCCAAAACGAAATTCAGCTCACCGTCATCTCCCACCTCACCTGCGTCGGCTCCTCCCGCTCCGAAATTCACCAAATCCTCGAACGCTACCACCAGGCCGGCGTTCATAACATTCTGGCCCTGCGCGGAGATGCCCCCAAAGGACAAAAAGAATGGACCCCGGCTCCGGACGGATTTCTCTACGCCGCCGATCTGGTCGCTTTCATTAAAAAACATTTCCCCCACTTCGGCGTGGGCGTCGCAGGCTTCCCGGAGGGACATCCCGAGATGCCCAATCGCCTCAAGGAAATCGACTACCTCAAAGCCAAAGTCGATGCCGGGGCGGACTACATCGTCACCCAGCTCTTCTTTGACAATCGCGATTTCTACGACTTTGCAGAACGCTGCCAACAGGCCGGCATCCAGGTTCCCATCATCGCCGGAATCATGCCCATCAGCACCAAAACCGGCATGATCCGCATGGCCGAGTTGGCCGCTGGTGCGCGCTTCCCCGCCGCCCTGCTCCGCGCCATCGACCGCGCGGGCAACAACGATGCTTACGTGGAAAAGGCCGGCATGCACTGGGCCACCGAGCAGGTGCGTGATTTGATCGACCACAACGTGCGCGGCATCCATTTTTATACCCTCAACAAAGCTCACGCCACCCGACACATCTACGAAACCCTCCACATGGCCAGGGCCTAAGCCGGAACCATGCCGTAGGGAAGAAGAAATTTCTTGTTTCAAAGTAGCGCGGGCATCTTGCCCGCTGCCTTGGGCGTCTCGCCCAAGGCTCTTGTTTTCAATCTCCGATGAATGAATCCCAAAAAGCCAGGCACGATGCCCGGCTTAGCCATCCGACCCCAACTTTCCCAAGACATCCGTGGAGTGTAAGGGTCCGCTATCAACAACTCGAAACCCAAAACTAGGAACTAAAAACTTTCCCCCTAGCCCATAGCACTTGCGATAAAAGGATATACCTTATCCTATGAAACTCGCCGCCTTCCTCCCCGCCGCTCTCTTGACCACTCTGCTGGGTGCCTCCGAACCCGGCCCTACGATTCCTTCCTATGTTGAGGAAGCTCCCCTGCCGGAAGGTTGGCCCAAGCCCGGCCCCCTACATCAGGTGCTGATCAAGTCCTACCCCGCTTACCGCGCCGCCTTCACCACGCGCACGGCGGATGGCTGGGCCTTCTGGACTCTCTTTGGCCATATCAAAAAGCAGGGCATTCCGATGACCTCCCCCGTTGAATGGGCTTCGACCCGAACTCTCCGCGCTTGAAGCGGGCTGGCATGGCCTTCCTCTACCAAAACATCCAGGTGGGTCAGACAGGGCAGGCAGGCTCCGGAGTTGATGTCCGTGATGTTCCGCCGATTCAAGCCGCCACCTACGCCTGGCAGGGTGATGATGGCACCAAGGAAATCCAGATCGCCCGCGAAAAGCTTGACGCCTTTCTTTTGGACAAGGGGCAAAAAGCCTCCGGCTACCGACTCCTCGGCTACAACGGACCCGACACCCCGGCCCGACTCCGCACCTGGGAATTCCAAGCCCTTTTACCAACGACCCACTGATTCCCGTGCCCGTAACCCACAGCTTGCCTTTCCCATCCACTCAGGCAGCATCCTGAGCGATGGCAACCAAGGTCATCTCCTTCATCAACTTCAAAGGCGGCGTGGGAAAAACTGCCTCCACCGTGAACCTGGCCGCATGCTTGGCCGCTTATCACAGGAAAAAAGTGCTCGTGGTGGATCTAGATCCCCAGTGCAACAGTTCCCTCTGGCTCCTGCAACCCGAAGAATGGCGCAAGCACGTGGACGGAGCCGCCCGCTCCGTGCATCAACTCTTCCGCGACCACATCAATGGCACCCATGTCTTTGACTTCGATCAGGCGGTGATTCGCGGTGTCCCCCGCCGTGACGGATACCCACTGATTTCCCACCTGGATCTTCTTCCCGCCTCCGTGGATCTGCTCCGCATCGAGGACCAAATTTATCAAAATAAATACAGCCAGTTTTTCACCTTTCTCCATAAATCGCTCAAACCCCATTTCTCCGAATACGACTATGTTTTCTTCGATTGCCCGCCGAACCTTTATGCCGTGACCAAAAACGCCCTCTTTGCTTCAGACTACTGTCTGGTTCCCTACGTCCCTGACTACCTTTCCCTCTCCGGCTTCCAGGTCCTGGCCGAGGAGGTGGATCTCTTCGCCCACAAAATCAGTGGCTTTGTCACCGGACGCAGGCGCGTCTCCATCGCTGCCCTACTAGTCAGCCACTACCGCAAGGTGGGCAACGTCTTTGATCATTCCATCAACGAATTGGAAATCCAACTGGCCCAAATCAAGGCCGCTGGTCAGGTTCATCCCAAGACCCTCATTCTTCACCCCTACATCCGTCATTGCGTGGCCGTGGCGGAGTCCACCAGCGAACACCTGCCCGTCACCTTACACAAACAAACGTCCAACGGCGCACAGGATTATTATCAGTTGGCCCAATCCTTTGACCAACACTTCGGGAGTTTAAAATGAGCTACAACACTCTGACCCAACAACTCGAATCCTTGGCCCAGAAACTGCGGAAAAATCCAACCCGACTCGGAGGTGCCTCTCTGGCCAAGGCCGCCAGCACCCTGACTAAGTCTCTCCTCTCCTTCGAAAAAAAAGTGGATGCCCTCATCAAGGGAAAGCACCCTTCCATCGAGGCGATGACTAACCTGCTCAACAGCCCGGCCAAAAAGCTCCTCAAAGCCCCCGACTGGCAAAAACTGCACCGCGCAGTCTTCCGTGCCACACCCGAGGGGCAAACTGCAGCCCAACTGCAAAAGCAATTCCTGACCCTCGCGACAGATCGTAATCTGGCCGAGCCCGCCTGCCTGGCCTTGGAGCAGAAGATCAAAGAGTTATCGATTCTCAACCGACCCGTCCCCAAGGAAAAGGCCGACCTCCAGGCCGAATTCCTCCGACTGGGCGGACTGGAGGAGGAAAGCGCGTTGCTCGAACTTGAACGACGTTGGAAACTGACCCAGATCAAAAATCTGGCCAAGGCCAACGCCATTCCCGTCACAAAAACCATGCCGCGTGATCGGCTTGAGTTGGAAATCCTCCGCTACGCCCGCCGTGCTCACACCAACATCAGCCCTTGAACACCTGCGCCGGACACGGCAGGAGCGGGCCATTGAAGATTTATTGTTCAGCCACCCCGGCCTGATCGATCCGCGCTTGGCTCATCCCAAACGACAAGTCACCCTCTCCAAGGATTCCCGCGCGGATCTACTCTTCGAGGTTGGCCATCTGTTCATCCTCGTGGAAATCAAACGCGACATTATCCGCCCCGCCAGCCTCAGCCAAATCCAACGTTATGCCGCACGACTCCAAAAAGCACCGTCCCGGCTTCGCGGATATCTCGTGGCACCGGAAATCACAGCGGCCGCCCTCAAGGCCTTGAAACAAAGTCCCTTCCCCTTGGTTTACCGCCGGCTCGGAGTCGATATTCCCACCACGATCAAGGTCTGCCGCCAATGCCGCCACGCCTATGACGCCCGCCTCCACCGTTGCCCCCGGGACGGACAAACCCAAGTCCTCTAAACAGGGGAGCTTAATCCATCTGCATCTTTTTTTGGATGCCGAACTTTTCCACCCTCTTGCGCAGCGTGGCGCGGGTGATGCCCAGCAATTGGGCGGCCTGCACCTGATTGCCCTGCACCCGTTCCAAAGCCCTGACAATAAACGCTCGCTCTGAGGCGGGTAAAAGTTTCATCTTGGGATCGTTCTGCGCGGTTTGAAAAAGCAGCTCGTAGGCCTCTTCCACCCCGAAGCCCCCGGACGATACTACAGTCTCGACCGCACTCTGGGGTGGGGCAACAGCCGCCGGACTCGGCGGCGAAAACTCCGCCCCCCCGTTGTCCAAAATTTCCACGGGCAGATCCTTGGCCGTGACGGTGTCTCCATTGGCCAAAACCATGGCCCGTTGCAGACTGTTTTCCAACTCCCGCACATTACCCGGCCAACGATAACGGCAAAGCAAAGCCAAGGCTTCGTCCGAGATTTTCGTCGGCCCCCCATTGTTGCGCGTCCGCCACTTGCTCATAAAATAGGAGATCAAGCCAGGAACATCACTCAAAACGATTCCGCAAGGGAGGCAGGGGAATGGTGAAAACATTTAAACGATAATAAAGATCTTCCCGGAACTCTCTCTTCTGACTGGCCGCCGCCAGATCCCGGTTGGTAGCGGCAATGATCCGAACATCGGAGCTGATGGTTTGGTTTCCTCCCACCCGCATGAAATCTCCGTCCTGCAAAACACGTAATAGTTTTGATTGAATCGTCAGGGGCATCTCGCCGATTTCATCCAGAAATAGCGTTCCCCCATCGCACTGCTCAAAGCGCCCGATCCTCTGGGCAAAGGCTCCAGTGAAGGATCCCTTTTCATGCCCGAACAGTTCACTCTCCAGAAGATTTTCCGGAATGGCCGCGCAGTTGATGGCGACGAACATTTTGTTGTTCCGCTTGCTGTTGCTGTGAATGGCCCGCGCCACCAGCTCCTTGCCCGTGCCGCTCTCCCCCGTGATCAGCACGGTGGCATCCGTTTGGGCCACCTGTCCGATAAGTTTGTAAACCTGTTGAATGGCCGGAGCCGTGCCCACGATGCCCGTGCGAAAAGCGTCGGGATCGATCTGCCCGGCGTTGTTCGTCGAGCCTTCTGAAGCAGCCGAGGCCGCATCCACCGCCCGGCGCAACAGCTCCATCAGTTGAGGAATATCAAAGGGCTTGAGCACGTAGTCAAAAGCGCCCAGCTTCATCGCCTCAATCGCTGTTTGGGAAGTCCCGTAGGCCGTCATCATCAGAATGATCTGCTTGGGGTTGATGCGCCGCATCTCTCTCAAGGTATCGAGACCGTTCTCCTTACCCATGCGGATGTCCATGACCACCACATCCGGCTTTTCCTTTTCAAACCCGAACCCCCTCCTCCCCGCTGGATGCCGTCACAATTTGCAATGGCTCCTTGGCCAGGAGTCGGGAAAAGGAATAATGCACGTCTTGCTCATCATCCACGATGAGGAGCTTCTTTTTCAAATCATCTGCCATCCTTGGTAGGGTAGATGGAAACAGCGGGGCGGAAAGATTTTTTCCTTAACCTCAGCGCGCCAGGCAAGCCTCAAACTCACGGTTCAACTCCGCCCGATCCAGATTGCGCCCGATGAATATCACCCGGTTTCGGCGTGGCTCCTCCCCCCAGGGACGGTCAGGTCGTCCGTCAAACAGCATGTGAACCCCCTGGAAAACAAAGCGCCTGTCCTCCCCCTGAATGCTGACCACGCCCTTCATGCGGAAAATATCCACTCCCTTTTCCCGCAAAAGCCGGCCCAACCATTGGTCAAACTTTTGCAAATCCAAATCCCCTGCCGTGGTAATCCCAACCGAGGTCACACTCTCATCATGCTCGTGGTCATGGTGCTCCTCCTCATGGTCATGGTGATGCTCATGGTCGTGATCGTGGTCGTCGTCATGATCATCATGCCCATGCTCACCCAAAAACTCCGGCTCCAACTCCATCGCCCGGTCCAAATTAAAACCACCCACGTTCAACACCTTGCCAATCTCAACATCCGCATTCACTGCCCGATGAATCTTGGCCACGGCATTGATGCCGCGCACCCGCTTTTCCAAAGCCTCCAACTCCTCCGGGCTGGCCAGATCGGTTTTATTCAAAATCAACACATCCGCAAAGGCCACCTGTTCCTGCGCCTCATGACTGTCCCCCAGATGCAGGCTGATGTGCCGCGCATCCACCAGCGTCACGATTCCGTCCAACACATACTTGTCCTTCACCTCATCATCGGTAAAGAAAGTTTGCGCCACCGGACCGGGATCGGCCAGACCCGTGGTCTCAATCAACACCGCATCAAACTTGTCCTTGCGCTTGTGCAGACTGCCCAGAATCCTGATTAGATCCCCCCGCACCGTGCAACAGATGCAGCCGTTGTTCATCTCGAAAATCTCTTCATCACTGCGAATGACCAAATCCTGATCCACCCCGATTTCCCCAAACTCATTCTCAATCACCGCAATACGCTTGCCATGCTGCTCGGTCAGGATTCGATTGAGCAGCGTGGTTTTTCCCGCACCTAAAAAACCAGTCAACACCGTCACAGGAATAGGCTTCGTCATGATCGGTACTATAGATCGAAAGCTCCCGCCGTCAACGAAGCTCCCCACTCCCGCTCGCAAATCCTTCAGCCTTCGCGTCCTTGGCGTGAGACGCCTTGCTATCTCCGGGGACTTCTCAGAAACAAAACCACACCCAGCAGAGCTACCAAGGCAATCCCGGCGGTCGTGAAGGTAAGCACCCAGTTCCGAAGAGTCTTGTCCGGGATAAAAGCGAATTTATGGAAATTGCTGAAGATATTCGCCTCGAATTGTTTGGCGTCATCCGTCGCGCGTGTGACGCTTCCGGTCATGGTGGAAACATAAACCCGGGTGCCTTTACCGTCCTCCGCGTCAAATCGATACACTGGCAGGATGCGATAAATGGAAATGTATTCGTCGTTGAACGCCGTCAGGTAATCCGTTTTCTTGACCTCTGCCCCGCCGAGGTTAATCGAAGCAATCTGGGCTGCATATCGTTCATCGGCTGTTTCATCCTTGTTTCCTGTCGAAGCACTGACGTAAACCGGGGGCTTCCCGTCCGAAGGATAAAGCTGATACCAGGGTTCACCCCCGATCTCGCGGATGGAGACCGCAGCCAGTTTGGATCCCGTCGGTAGCATCTGTGCAGCCATAAACGGAGAGACCACCAACTGTGAGGGATCCATGGCAGCGGAGGGCCCCGGCTTGGGCGGGGGCTTCTGCGTCATGGACATGATGTTATGCAATACGCCGCTCCCTGCCGCCAGAAAGACGAAAAGGCTGAAGACCAATCCCAGCCAGCGGTGGAGTTTTCTCAGCGTCATGAATTTACTTTCAGACAGGAAAGACAACTCAACTCGATTTCCGGGCGACCCTTAAACTCACCGATCACTCCATGAACCTCAATCTGTTTGCCTTCCCATTCCTTGATTTTTTCCGGCCCGAGTTTTTCCACAAGCTCCGCCGGAACGATCACCGCAAAAGGCTCCTCTCCGGGTTTTCCGTCGAGACATAGTTTCCATTTTGCGCCGGGATCACTTCCGCAGGCATGGCAAAGATACACTTTACCCTGCACGCGGGCCTCTTTCCCGATGTGGGAAGAGGCTTCGCTGGTGCTGAGTAAAGGCACTTCTTTCGAGCAGGCTGTTATCAGCAGGATCAACCATAAACCAATCAACAATCGCCCGGCTGACTTTAATATTTCCATTCCACTCCTCCGTAGAATCCGATTCCTTCAGCCGGGTTGAACTGGGCGAGGTTTCCTCCCGCTGCGGTGCGGGCACGATCAATCACGCCTGTGGTGGCAATGTATTCTTCGTCGGTGAGGTTCTTACCTTCAACAAACACAGAGAATCCCCTCTTGCTCTGGTAACCCGCCTTGAATCCCAGGGTGGCATAGGCATCGGCAAAGAGGGTGTTGGCGAAGTCCACCGCATACTTTTCCATGGACCATTCCACATTGGGTCCGAAGTAGAACCCACAGGGATGTTCATAGAGCAGTTCCGCCTTGTAGAAATGCTCAGGAATTCCCGCCAACTGATTGGAGCCAAAGGCAGGATCGGAATCAAAATAGAAATTGCTCCAGTTGTAAACCTGCTTCAACACAATACGATCTGCCTTGCCGGACTCATCTTTGGCCTCCGACAGCAGGGCATCCCACAACGTGACATCCAGACCAAGCTCCACGCCCTGATGATGGGTGGCCGTGCCGTTGATGGTCTGGCTGGTATTGGGCAGAATTTCATATTGCAACAGCTCTTTATCCACCCAGGCATGGTAAAAGGCCGCATCCCATTGGAATCGGTCCCAGACCCCGCGGCTCCCGATTTCAATCGTGGTGGCCTCCTGGGCATCCAGATTCTGCACCGCAATACTGGGCAGGGTTCCCACCCCGAAGTTGCCCCGGATGGTTTTAAGCTCCCCGAAGGTCGGAGGCTCGTAGCTGCGGCTCAGGTTGAGGAAAATGTTGGTTTGCGGTTGCAGATCATAACGCAAGCCGATCTTCGGGCTGATGCCATAATAATCCTGATGATCGGAGGCATTCCCGTCTCCTAAAAATTGATCGATGAATTCCCGCTGGGCATAGACTGCCTGTATGCCCGTGATCAGATAAAGCGGGCCGGTGAGTTGATGATCATTTTGGGCATAGACCTCAAAGTTCCAACTCTCCTCGGTTCCGTCCCCGAACTGACGTCCCCGCGCTTCCGTATTGTTGAGATTTTCAAAGCGGGCGTCTTCGGTAATGCTGCCATTCGGACTGATGCCGATGACAAAAGTATTTTTCCTTCCAAACAGATCGCGTTCATCGGTCCACTTGATATCGGAACCGAAGTTGTTGCTGACAAAATCGATGGTGCCGGGCCCGGTCGCAATCCCCGGTCCGGGTCCAAGCGACAGGATGTTGAAGATCGGGTGATCCAGATCTTTATTGGACCAATAGAAACCAGCATCAAGCCTGGCCTGGTCAAAAAGTGCTGTGGTTTTTGTGGCCGCCCGGTAGTAAGTGAAATCACGCTTGTCAATACGGGTGACATTCCCTGCGGAGGCTTGGGAAGGGTTCTGCTCGGCCTGTTCCTTGGTCAGGCTTCCGGGAAGTTCCGAGTCCGATTTCGCATAGTTAAAATAGAAGCGGGTTTCCACGTCATCGTTCACACGCCAACCGATGTTGGCAAAGACGCGCTGGTTGTTTTGTTGGCTGTAATCGCGGAATCCGTCCACCGCACTTTGCGTCACTGTGGCATAATAATCAAAGGGTCCAGCCACATGACCTGAACTGATCTGACCTTTCCAGGTGCCATAACTACCAGCTTCCAAACGGATCTGAGCCAAAGAAGAATCATAGCCGGTGGGCGTGACAAAATTAATGGCTCCTCCCAGCGTGGATGAACCGTATTGTAAAGCATTCGCACCGCGAAATACCTCAATGTGTTGATACGCCAGGGGTTCGAATGCCTGCATGTCAAAACCTCCGTCCGCCTCATTCAGCGTTAATCCGTCCTGTAGGACCTTGATCCCGCGACCATGGAAAGTGCGTTGAATCCCGGAACCACGAATGGAAATACGGGCTTCTTCCGATCCGAAGCGGGACACCGCCAAGACACCCGGTTGAAACCCCAAAACATCCTGAAGATTAGAGGCCCGTCCTTTTTTATAATCTTCTGCCTGGATGAAATTGGTTCCCCCGGCCACCAGATTTAATTTTTCTTGAGCCTCACCGGAGCTGCCAGAGACTAACGAGCGATCGGCGTTTCCCTTGACCACGACTTCGGACAAGGTTGTAGGTTTCGGTTCCAAAGCCGGTTCGTTCAGTTTGGCTTTGGCCTTTTGAGCTGACTCTGATTCTACTGTTTGTGCGCACACCACCGCGCCCGACACTGACAAAACAACTACCGCTACCACCGCTTTGGCCCAATGAGGCCGGATCCTTTGAACATTCATTTCTTTTCTCCACAGCAACGCAGACATCTCTGCGCCTTTTTTTGTAAGGGAAACCCCGAAGTTGGGACGTTTACGCCTCCTCAGGGAGGCGGTATTTCCATCAAGCCGTCTCACGAGACGACTACCATTCGGGAGGGAAGGGGCAGACTCAGGCCCGTGGAGGCTGGTGAGGAGGGGCGGGCTGACTGATGCCCAGGGAAAGAATGATAGAAGAAAAGTAGGCGGGCATTTCGGATGAATAACGGATGGTCCGGGAATTTACCACGAACGGGGTGGCTGCCTTCAACTCCGAGAGTTTCAATACGACTTGTTGCGGCGCCTGATCGTTCCGCGCTTTTTCCACCTCTTTACACATCCCACAGGGATGCTCTCCATCAAAGGTTTGGCTGATGCCGCGAGCCAGGCCCGATTCCGACGTATATTCCACCAACATTTGTGTCCAAGCCAAGCTTTGCACCACGGCAAGATGCGCCCCGCTGACATAACTCAACGCACACCAACTCAACAATAAACCCAGCTTCTTCAAGATGCTCATCTCTATCCCCGCCATTCAGATCTGTCAAACGTGAAGCGCGGCAGAGAGACTGGATTTCATACTTTCCACCTCCAAACCCACCCCCAGAAACACCAGCCCCGTCTCCTCCCGATCACTCTCGTATGGCCAGCATTGCCAAGCCTCCTCGCCCTCCCCCACCTTGTGAATCAAATGTAGTTGCCGGGGCGACTCCCGGAAACTGACAAATCCTTTCACACGATAAACCCCGCTCGGCAGACACTGTAGCCACTCCATCAACCTCTTCTGATCCACTGCATCCGGCAGGGATATCCAACAAGTGCTCACAGGCACGGCATGTGCCACCCGCAGCAAACCCGGCTTGACCCTGCCTCGATGCCCCTCATGCAACAGATCTCCCTCCGTTTCTCCGCGCACCGAAGTCAGAACCTGCGCCCGAGGATTGACTTCCAATACCCTTTTTTTCAAATCCTCCAACACCGCCGCCTCCACCAAATCCGCCTTGTTTAACAACACCGTGTCCGCCCAACGCCACTGCCCCCGTTCCAGCGACTTGCCAAAAATCCCTTTCCCATAATTTTTCACATCCACCAAATGCAACACCCCTTGCACCTGACACAAGCCCGGCAAATCCTCCTCCGTCAAACGATCCAGCAGATCCTCCACCTCCGCCACACCCGAAGCCTCGATCCAAACCTGGCGAATGCGACCATCCCCTGCCAGCACTCTGATTTCCCTCTGCAGATCCTTGCTCACCACACAACAGGCACAACCTCCACTCAGCGCCTTGACCGTGCCCGCTTTTCCCTTGAACACTTTCGCGTCCACATTCATCGGCCCCGCATCGTTGATGATCAACGCCGTTGTTTCCCTCGGAAAATCCGGCCTCGCAATTCTCGCCTGCAGGAAAGTGCTCTTGCCGCTGCCCAGAAATCCCGTGACCAAATGAATAGGTAGTTTTGTCTCCATGTTTTTTTTCAAACTCCAAGCTATCATCTCGACACAGAACCGCCGCGATATTTTTTCACAAAGGCACTCGGCTGAACCCAGCCGCGCAAATCCTCCAAGGTCCCCGGACTGATTCCCAAGCCCAGGCTCTCCCGCACTTCCCATTGCAAACCCCGCTCCTGCGTCTGGTCCAGCCTGCCTAACACCTGCCCGGCCCTCACCCACTGACCCGCTGCCACATCCACCCGATCCAAGCCCGCATACATCGACTCCACCAACACCGCTCCCTCCTTGCGGACACGATGCAGCAGAATCACCGTTCCATGCCAGTCCGACCCCAAATCCTCCGCCAACAAAACCAAGCCGCCTGCCATCGCCGCCACCTCAGCACCCGGATTTCCCGCCCGCGGCTCCATTTTCCAAATTTCCATCGTGCTGCCTTCTTCAGCAAAAGCTTGAAACAAATACGTGCCTTCACCGTCAGGAGGACTCAGCGGATAAACTGGTGTCCCCGCCTCCGGCATCACCTCCAGTAAATGGCGTTGCGCGTAGTCGGCCCATTCCAGAGCTTCTCCACGCAGGGGCTTGAACTCAAAGTCCCCCGCCAACCACGCCCAAAAAAGCCAAAGACTCAGACCCAGTCCGAGGCTGAGCTTGACCCGTTGCCATGCTTTCATATCGTGCAGTGTGTCATTGGGCAGAAGTTGCACCATGTATTTTTATGACCGGGCGGCTTCCAGAAATTATTCTCTTATTTATCAGCCTCTTCATTCAAGGCCTACCCTTCCTGTTGATCGGTGCCCTGGCCAGCGGTTTCGTTTCCGCCTTCCTGCCCATCCAACGCTTCATCTCCTGGGTGCCACGTCATCCTCTCAAAGCCGCACTGGCCGGAACCTTGGCTGGCCTTCTGATTCCCTCCTGTGAATGTGTGGGTCTGCCCCTCGTTCGACGCCTCTGCATCAAAGGACTCCCTCTTTCCGCCGCACTGGCTTTCCTGTTCGCAGGTGCCTCCATCAACCCCATCGCCCTCAGCAGCACCTGGCTCGCCTTTTCCTTCGAAGGCCCCACTCAGGCCCTGCTAATCCGCTTGGGCGGTGCCGTCCTGCTCGTGCTAGCCCTCGCCCTGCTCCTCCAACGCCTCGGCCCCGTTCGCATTCTTCGTCCCGAACTCATCTCCGGCCAGGCCAATCCCAACCCTGCCAACCTCGTCCTGCCCGCCCCCTGGCTCCAAACTCGTCATCCCCGACTGGCCGTCATGTTGAACATCAGCTTCAACGATTTTTGTAACGTGGTCCTCTTTTACCTTTTCGGCAGCCTTCTCGCCGCCAGCGTCCAGGTTTTCCTCACCCCACTCCTGGGTGAAAATCTCCACGGCTCCTGGGGCATCCCTTTCATGATGAGCTCCTCCATCCTCAGCTCCATCTGTAGTTCCGCCGATGCCTTCGTGGCCAAATCCTACCCCGGCGTCGCCCCGGCTGCCGTCTTCGCCTTCCTCTGGATCGGTCCGGTTTTGGATTTGAAGCTCCTCGTGGTCTATCGCTCTTTTTTTCAAACCCGGGCCATTGTCTTTCTGGCCACCCTCTCCATCTTGTTGGTGTTCATCATGGCCCTCCTCCTGGATCGAGTTCCCCCGGAATGGTTTCTCCTCATCCCTTGGTAGTAAGTCAACTCCATGAGCCTGATCCCTCATCTCCGCTTGTTTTTGCTTCCCCTCGCCCTGGGTGCCTGGGGCTGCGTTCTGCTCCGACTCCATTTCACGGGCCAACTCAGCCAACTGCAAAACCCCGCCTACCACCCCCTGACCTTGGCCTTCGCCCTTCTCCTCGTGGCACTCTGTCTCCTCTTCCCCCTGCTCTTCGATCCTTCCCCCCCAACGCTCTTCTCAACCCCTGTTCAGTTTATTCATTCAACCCTGCCTCTTTTTTTTACCCGTGCTCGCTTATCTAGCCCTGCCCCAGGACCTCGCCCTGACAAATCTCCTGCGTAGCCGCAGCAGCTCCCAACCTCTCAACCCCAACACGCTCCAACGTTTCCTGCCCGGAAAACCAGGGGAGCTGCGTCAACTTCTCCTGGAGCAGGGACGCGAATCGTCTCCGGGCGATCTGATCTTTCTCGACCTCCTCGAACTGGTCTATCTCGCCCAAGATCCCACCCTGCGCCCACTCTACCAAGGACGACAGGTCAGCCTCCGTGGTCAGTGGTTGGCCGAAGATGCCGAACACTTCAAAATCGCACGACTCCTCATCTTTTGCTGCGCGGCGGACGGTCGCAGCATCAGCCTCCGGGTCCATGGAACCACCCATCCGCTGGAAGACGGAACCTGGATTGAAATTCGCGGCACCCTGAATCTGGAGGATTCCCCCCACCCGATCCTGGAACTGGACCGCTACGAAGTCGTGGAAAGCCCCATCGATGCCTTCCTGTAAACAAAACTCCACCGCCTATTTCTGCGCGCAACCCTCACAGGAACCGTAAAGGATGATCTCATGCCGTTTGACCTTGAACTTCTTCGGGGCCAAATCCACCACCTGATGAACACAGCCCTCCAGCTCAAACACCCGCTGACAACTCTCACAAAGAAAATGATGATGATGCCGCCCCCGCTGCCATTCATAGTGCGGCGCGGAGCCCGGAATCTCCACCAAAACTGCTTTGCTACCTTTCGTCAAAGTTTTTAAAGCTCGATAAACCGTGGCAATACCAAGTCCGGATTTCTTTTTTCGCGCCAACTCCCAAATCTCTTGCGCCGTCAGGGGCCTCGCAGAAGAAGCCAAGACCTGCTCCACCGCATCCCGTTGCTTGGTGGTATAGTTCACCCTTACACCATGACCAACTTGATCGAGGAATCAAGATTCAAGCAGGACTGATTTGATAATTGATAATCTATTATCATTATTGTTTTGACTTCTCTCTCCTTTTTCTCTTAATTCCCATGAATGAAAAACACATTCATCTCCATATTTCTCAGCTTGGGACTCTGTGCCCTTCTTTCAACCCCGCAAGCTGGCCGCGCCCAGCTTATTTACTCCTCCGGCCATGGTGACATCGGCGTGGGCTATGACGCTGTCAGCCAAGAATTCGAACCGCATTGGCATCTGGGTGCGGGTGCCGTCGTCGATGGAAGCCCTCTGGCTTTGGAAGAAGAATACGCAGCTGCGGATTTGAACGCCCAAACCAGTGCTACCCGCAGTTCCTCCACGGGTTTGAGTTCCATCATCGGAGTGCCGGATGGCACAACTATTTATGCTGCGGGCTCTTCCACGTATCAACCCAACCTCGGATTCGCTGTGGAAGAACTCAGCCCGCTGGACTGGACGGGAGACATCACGCTGAGCCTGACTGGATTCAGCGTTCCAAGTGGCGGCCACTTCGCCCTATACACAACCAATTTGGCAGGCACGTCCGTAGTGGATCGGATTTTCTCAACCTTTTCTCCGACATCGACTGACTTCAGCAACAGTTTCACCATGACGCCGGGAGACCATGTTCATTTTCAATGGGGCTTCACCACACTGGGAACCTACAATCTAGAACTTACTTGGACTGGCACACACGTCCTGGATGGAACTATTTCCACCACGGATACCTTCACCGTTCAAGTTGTGCCTGAGCCGTCCACCTGGGGCCTGCTTCTTTTATCCTTGGGTGCCGCCGCTCTTTGGTCGGCACGCCGCCGGAACTCCAACCTCCCCTCCTCTGAAAACGCGCGTTGATCCTTGCTTGCCCCGACACCATTGCGGCTTTACCTTAATAGAGCTGGTAGTGGCAGTTGTGATTGTTGGTATACTGGTCTCATTGCTCAGCGTTGCCGTTGGAAGTCTGCACAGGTCCGCTTTGCTAACCAAGTGCATGTCCAACCAACGACAAATCGGCTTGGCTCTCCAACTCTTTGCCAACGAAAATGACGGAATCTTTCCCCCCACCACCCACTCCACTGGCTCGTTTAACCGCAACCAAAGCTGGATTTTTGAGCTCGCACCCTACCTGCGTGATGTGGACGAAATCCGGGTCTGTCCAGCCGACCCCACCAAAAGGCAGCAACGCATTCTCAAAACCAACTCCACCAGCTATGTCCTCAACGATCTGGTCTTCGACACCCCCCCTTACAACCATCTGCTCATGATCCCTAAACCCTCGGAAACCATCCTGCTTTTTATTCTCAGCGAAAACCGTGCGCCCAGCATCACCCGTGATCACATCCATGGAGATGAATGGAACTCTTGGGCTGCGGCACTCAATGACATTGAGCCCGACCGGCACCGTGCAGGTCAACGGGCTCCAGACCGCAGTAAAGGCTCCGCCAATTACCTTTTCGCCGATGGTCACGTTGAAAATATCGCCGCAGCAACTCTCAAGTCTCGCTTTGCGGCAGGAATCAATCCATCCGCCGTTCCAGAACACTGAGTCAAAGAACTAGCCACCATGCTCCCTCTGAACAAACTACCTGTCACGGTCCTCTCCGGCTTCCTCGGGGCTGGCAAAACCACCCTCCTTAACCACGTTCTGGCCAACCGCCAGGGCCTGCGCGTCGCCGTCATCGTCAATGACATGAGCGAAGTCAACATCGACGCCGAACTGGTCAAACAGGGCAAGGCCGGACTCAGTCGCCAAGAAGAGAAACTCGTCGAAATGTCCAACGGCTGCATCTGCTGCACCCTGCGCGAAGATCTCCTGCTCGAAATCCAGCGCCTCGCCGCCGAAGGACGCTTCGACTATCTCCTGATCGAATCCACCGGCATCTCCGAACCCCTGCCCGTGGCCGAAACCTTTACCTTTGCCGATGAACAAGGCCGCAGCCTTTCCGACATCGCCCGGCTCGACACCATGGTAACAGTCGTCGATGCCCGCAACTTCCTCGATGATTACAACGCCCGCGAAAATCTCAAAGACCGCAAACAATCCCGCGACGAAACGGACGAGCGCACCATCGTGGATCTCTTGATCGACCAGATTGAATTCGCAGATGTTTTGATCCTAAACAAAACCGACCTGGTTCAGCCTGAAGAATTGCTCAACATCAAAGCCCACCTCCGCGCTCTTAACAATGAAGCCCTTTTGGTGGAATCCACCGGCGGCAAAGTGGACTTGAAACATGTTCTCGGCACCAGACGCTTCAATTTCGAAAAAGCCTCCAACTCCCCACTCTGGCTCAAAGAGCTGCGGGGTGAGCACCAGCCGGAAACCGAAGAATACGGCATCAGCAGCTTTGTCTATCGCTCCCGCAAACCTTTCCACCCGGCCCGCTTCCATGAAGTCATGAAACAAAAAATCCCCGGCGTCATCCGCTCCAAAGGTTTTTTCTGGCTGGCCAGTCGCATGGACTGGGCCGGAGTTTATTCCCACGCCGGGAGAATGAAGTCTGTCGAACCAGGCGGCTTCTGGTGGGCCGCCATGCCCAAGACATCATGGCCCCTGGAAAAAGAGCAGGTCGATGCCATCCTCAAAAACTGGAAAAAACCTTTCGGGGATCGCCGTCAGGAAATCGTCTTCATCGGCCAAAACATGAATCAAGCCGCCATTACCCGCCTGCTGGACGCTGCACTTCTCAGTGAAAATGAAATGGAACTGGGAGAAGATATTTGGGCCCGCTTCCCCGACCCCCTGCCTGATTGGGAACCTCCCACCCAAGTCTGAAGAGACCGTCTGCATAGCTCTAGTAGCATTTTACCATCAACGAAATATAACCCTACGAAAACATGAAAAATCACACCCTCAAAACACTCTGGATAATCTTGCTGACACTAACCTGTCTCGACCTTCATGCCCAAGAAAAGAAACTCAACATCATCACCTCCTTCCTGCCCCTCTACGCCCACACCAAAAGCATTGCCGGGGAAATGGCGGATGTCACCATGCTTCTGGATAAAAATACTGGGCCCCATGACTTCGCACCTAAGCCCAGTGACATTCAAAAGCTTGCCCAGGCCGATCTCTTGATTATCAACGGCCTCGGCCTCGACTCCTGGGCTCAGGAACTTGCTGCCAAAACTGGCAACGCCAAGCTCAGAATTATCGACTCCAGCAAAGGCATACCCTTGCTCGACAGCCCGGCTGAACTTGAGTTGACCCCACACCAACATGACCATGGTCACCACCACCATCATCATGGCGAAGGTAAAACCCCCACATCTGGCTCGATCCCCAAGCCGCACAGCAACAGGTTCAAATCATCGCCCAAGCCATGGCCCTGGCCGACCCCAAAAACGCCGCCGCCTATCAGCGCAACGCCGCCAACTACCGCGAGAAACTCCAGGCACTCGATGCCGCCTTCTCCCAGACCATGGCCACACTTCCCAAAAAAAATCTGGTTACCTTCCACGACGCCTTTCCCTACCTAGCCAAACGTTACGGCATGAACTATATCGGCTTCATTGAAGCCTTTCCGGAAAAAGATCCCAAACCCAGCCAGCTCGCCGCCCTGGTCAAGGCCATCAAAGACAATCAAGTCACCGTGCTTTTTGCCGAAACGGGCTACTCCCCGAAACTTCTCCAGACCGTCGCCCAACAAAGCGGAGCTAAGGTTTCAGAACTTAATACCCTCGAAGTCGGCTCACCAAGCGCAGACGCCTATTTGAAAGCCATGAACCAAAATCTCGACTCCCTTAAAAAAGCTTGGCAATAAGTAGTAGGCTTTACCCAGCCTGCACCATGCCCTCAGATCACTCCATCGCCTCCGATCTCCGACCCGCCCTCCTTAAGCTCCATAACCTCTCTGTCGCTTATGGAAGCGAACTGGCCGTCCAAAGCATCAACCTCACCCTGCATCAGGGAGAAATCCTCGGACTTATCGGCCCCAACGGCGCAGGCAAATCCACCCTGCTCAAAGCCATTCTGGGCCTCGTGCCCTGCCATGAGGGGCGGATTGAGTGGTTGTCCTCACTCCGCAAAACCCAAGTCGCCTACGTGCCCCAACGTCTGGAAATCGACCTCAACATCCCCTTCACTGTGGCTGAGTTCCTATCCCTCAACACAGCGCAAAATCGCTGGTGGTTCCCCCAGACTAAAGCCGACACCCGAATCTGCCAACAACTGCAACGAGTCGATGCCCTCCACTTATCAAATAAAGCCTTGGGACATCTCTCCGGCGGTGAGTTCCAACGCGTATGCATCGCCTACGCCCTGCTGCAAAGCCCACGCCTGCTTCTACTGGACGAACCCGCCACAGGCATCGACCACACCGGTGCCCTTCTCTTGGAAGCCCTTCTGCGTAAACTGCGGGACGAGGAGGGGCTGGGCATCGTCATGATTTCCCACGACCTTCATCTGGTCGGTGATCTCTGCGACCGCGTCTGCTGCCTCAACCGACAACTCTGCTCCGTCGGCACACCGGACGAAATCATGCAGGAACATTTCCTGAGTGAAATCTACGGACGCCAACGCCTCCTGCTCTCCGCCCGCCACCTTGATCTCCGCAAGCCTCTGCCCTCATCGAACCCGAAATCCGTAACCTGAACCCGTAACTTTCATGGATTTCTGGAACATCGATTTCATGCGGAACACCTTCCTCTCCGCACTGCTCCTGGGCCCGGCCTGCGCCCTGCTCGGCGTCTTTGTCACCCTTCGTGGCATGGCCTTCTTCAGTGATGCCCTCGCCCACTCCGCCTTGACTGGAGTCGCCCTGAGCCTACTCCTACAGGAATTGCTTGGTTGGAACATTGACCCCATGCTCGTTGTTCTCCTCTTTAGCCTTGGCTTGGCCACGGCCATGGCCTACTTCTTTGAACGCACCCAACTCCGTCCGGACACCATCATCTCCTTCAGCTTCACGGGCAGCGTGGCCCTGGGCTACATCCTAATCAGCATGTTGGGTCAATATCGCATCATTGACGGCCTGCTCTTCGGCAGTATTTACTCCAACAGCACTCCCGACCTTTTAAAACAACTCACCCTTCTTGTGACCATCACCACTTTCACCCTTTGGCAACTACGCCCTTACACTCTCGCGGTCCTTCAACCCGATCTGGCCCATATACAAAACATCAACACTCGCCACCTGAATTACATTTTCTCCCTCCTCATCGCAGTCACAGTCAGCATTACCCTCAAGATGGCTGGCGCACTACTCCTCAGCGCACTCATCGTCACCCCCGCCGCCGCCGCCAAACTGCTCGCACCCAACTTTCGCTTTTTCCTGATTCTTGCCCCCCTCTTAGGCACGGGAGCTGCCACCGCTGGAGTGCTCCTTTCTTTCCGCTTGGACTCCCCCACCGGCCCCACCATCGTTCTCACCAACGTCGCCATCCTCATTCTCTGCCTGCTCCAAGCCTCCCTGCGCCGCCGCGCCTGATCTCCAGCTCCTGCAGCTCTCTTCAGAGGCTGCCTAAAAAAGTGGGCGAGGTAAAATTTCAAAAAGAAAATTTCGTCCGGCTAGGGCCGACGAAGGCGCCTATCCACAAGGATCCGCAACCGAGGAGCAATCACGCAGGAAGGAATTTTTCGCAGAAAGTTTGCCTCACCCACTTTTTAGACCGCCTCTTATTCCTTCAAAGCAGCCGCAATCGCACCCGCAAGCTCCGCACTGTCCGGCGCCACCTTGCTCGGAAAGGCCGCCCGCACCCGCCCATCCTTGCCCACCAGATATTTGTGAAAATTCCATTTCGGCTCTCCCCAGCCCCGCGCCAAAAAAACATACAACGGAGACGCCTTGTCCCCCTGCGTCACCACCTTCTCAAACATCGGAAAACTTACCCCGTAGTTTTTGGAACAAAACGAAGCAATCTCCTCCTCCGTCCCCGGCTCCTGCCCGCCGAAGTCGTTCGATGGAAAGCCCAGGATCACCAGACCCTCCCCCTGACGCTCCGTGTAAAGCTTCTGCAAGCCCGCATACTGCTTCGTGAAACCACAACGCGAGGCCACGTTCACCACCAAAACCACCTTGCCACGATACAAAGCCAGCGACTCCTCCGCCCCGCCCAGACGTCTCAAACTAAAATCATATAAAGTTTCTGATTCTTTCATGGAAATCCTTTCCGCTTGAACCACAGGTGCCGATCCCAGCAACAAACCAAGACCCAACACCGACATCATTTTAATCATACACCTAACCTAAACCCATCCACCTTCCTGGCAAGCCCCTCTCTCTCCGGCTTTGCTCCAACTCTAGTGGGCTATGCCCCAGCCAGCTCCACCGGACGTCCCACCGCCTGCAAAAACGGTCTCAACCCCTGCATCAATTGTCCAAACGCAGCAAAATCCAATTGCTGTTGCCCGTCACTCCAGGCACCGGAGGGATCAGGATGCACCTCCACCAACAAGGCATCCGCTCCCAACACCACCGCCGCCTTGCACAACTCCACCACCAAATCCGCGCGACCACAACCCTGACTCGGATCCACCACCACCGGAAGATGCGACTCCTTCTTCGCAATCGCCACCGCGCTCAAATCCAGCGTGTTGCGCGTGTAAGTTTCAAAAGTCCGTATGCCCCGCTCACACAACATCACTTGCGAATTGCCCTCCGCTAAAGCATATTCCGCCGCCAACAACCACTCCTCCATCTTCATGCTCATCCCCCGCTTCAATAAAATCGGACGCCCACTCCGCGCCGCACGTTGTAACAGCCGGAAGTTCTGTGCGTTCCGTGTCCCGATCTGCAACACATCCGCCACCTCCGCCACCCGCTCCACATCCTCCTCCGCCAACAACTCTGTCACAATCCCCAACCCCGTCTCCTCCCGCGCTTGGCCAACAATCGTAACCCCGCCTCTCCCAAACCCTGAAACTCATACGGCGACGTCCTCGGTTTATAAGCTCCACCCCGCAGAAAAGTCGCTCCCGCTTTCTTCACCGCATGGGCCGAACGCAAAATCTGCTCCTCCGACTCCACCGAACAGGGCCCTGCCATCACACACAGCGGCTGCCCCGCACCGATCCTCCTCCCCCCACTGACAATCACCGTGTCTCCCGCCACCGCCTCACGACTCACCAGCTTGTACCGCTTCTGCACCCGCAACACCGCTTCCACCTGGGGCCACGAATTCAAAGCCTCCAAGGTATGATGCGTCCGCTCATCCCCGATCGCCGCAATCACCGTCTGCACCGCCCCGGTGATGGGCCGCGGTTCATAACCCAGCCTGCCCACTTCCTTCAACACCGCATCGATCTCTTCCGGACTGGCATGAGCACGCAGGACAACAATCATGGGGTGATCTTATTCCCGCCCTCCACAAAAAGCAATTCAGCCGATGGCCCGGCGTTTCTCCAACCCAACCTTTCCCTCTCCTGCCCATTCCAGTCTTGAAGTCGTAACAGAAAATCCACTCGCCCGGAACCTTTCCCTTGGATATACAAAGCCCCATGTCCCAACGTCCTCCCTACAGCACTGGCCGAAACGATATCGAACAAAAAATTGACGATCTCATCCAAGCTTGGGACATCCACTCCGATCCCGGCCTTTTCCGCGAAATGCTCGTCACCATTCTCAAGTTTGCCGAAGACAAACCGCACCCCAAAGACATCAAACTCTTCAACCGCGCCCTCAAAGAAATGCGCTACGCCAACCGCGTCTTCCAACCCTACGAGGGCGTGCGCAAAATCAGCATCTTCGGCTCCGCCCGCACCCCGGAAACCACCTCCGAATACCAGACCGCCGAAGCCTTTGGTCGTCTCATGATGGAGTCCGGCTACATGGTCATCACGGGAGGCGGTCACGGCATCATGGGAGCCGCCCAGGCCGGAGCGGGGCGCGAACGCAGCTTTGCTCTCAACATCCAACTGCCTTTTGAACAACACCCCAACAGCACCATCGCCGGAGATCCCAAACTCATCAACTTCCGTTACTTCTTCACCCGCAAACTGAACTTTGTCAAAAACTCCGACGCCATCGCTCTCCTCCCCGGCGGCTTCGGCACTATGGATGAAGGCTTCGAAGCCATCACCCTGCTCCAAACCGGCAAAGCTCCCCTCGTCCCTGTCGTCCTCATTGATGCGCCGGGCGGCAACTTTTGGCGAACCTTCGCCCAATATCTCCGCGACCACCTCCTCAACGACGGACTCATCTCCGCCGAAGATTTTCATCTCTTCAAACTCACCGACAACATCAACGAAGCCCGCAAGGAAATTTTAAATTTCTATTATAACTTCCACTCTTACCGCTACGTCCACGATGAGTTGGTCATCCGCACCCAGCGCGAGATCCCCCCTGCCGCCGTCAGCCGTCTGGTCGATGACTTCCAAGACATCCTCACCGATACCAACTCCCTCCGCACCTGTAGTTTCTCCCGGAAGAAATCAACGAACCAGAAATCGCCCACCTCCCCCGACTCTGCCTCAAGTTCAACCGTAAAAACCACGGACGCCTCCGCCTCCTCATCGACCGCCTCAACCTGTTCTAACTCAAGCCCTGAGCCCACCCCCTCCGTCATCACGAGGAGCAACGCGACGTGGTGATCCAGAGGGCCAGCAGTCAATAACTCGAAACCCGCGCCCTTTCGCATCCTTGGATTTTTTAAAAAACAAACTTCTCAACCTGACTCAACCCTGAGCCCATCCCCTATATCAAGAGGGGCAGAAAGGGCCAACGGCCCGCTTCCGGGTGTGTTTTCCCAGTCCCCCGACACGGAGTGTAAAGTTTGAAGACCGGATTCAGCTGCCCCTAATTAGAAATCAGCTTGCCCCGCCTTACGCGGGGAAATTCGAAATTTCCTCCCCTCCTCCCTTCAAA
>JAAUTS010000084.1 GCA_012031345.1 Blastochloris sp.
CGGAATTGACCCATGAGGTGGGGGTGGCAATGCCAGAACTCAAGTTAAGCTCGGAGATAAATAGCCCTATGTTAGTAGGGCTGATTCGCAAGACAATCATTCTTCCTTACGAAAAGAAAATACCAGACGAGATTCTGCGGCATGAACTAACTCATTTGAAAAATAATGATGTATTTTGGCATTATCTGTCAGTGAGTTTAAGTCGCTTCTTTCCACTTCAAATTAGTTTTCGCTGGATTAAAAAAAGCTTAAATGAGCTGGCGGAAGAACGCTGTGACGCTTACGTGCTGCAGGCGGGTGGGAATAGACAGAATTATGCTAAAATTCTCGTGGAGATGGCGGAAAAGCAAATAATTTTAAACAACTTGTGTCTGCAAATGGCAGAACCATCAATGTTGGAAAAAAGAGTTCGCAGATTATTGACTATTTCTTGGGTGCCCGAAAGAAAGGTGCCGTTGACAGTTGCCCTCATAACAATGCTTGGCATGGGACTGGCAGTTTTGGCTGCGGGCTGGGTTCTTTTTGGTTTAAAAATCCATGAGTCGGATAAAACTACATTGATTGGGAATCTCGCAAACAAACATATACCCATCGAAGGGGAAATTATTGATCCAATATTGACCCGTCCGAACATTCAAAATCTGAATTCTGGCTTTGATAGAAGTTTACTCATTAAAAAGATAGAAGTGGAATATGCAGGGAAACCCGATCTTCCTAAAGAGGAAATAATTAAGATGTCAGGATTGAAAATCAATGAGCCTTATCATTACAGAATGCTGCAGCTTGCCGTCAAACGATTATATGAATCAGGTAAATTTGAAGATCTGAGGATTTACGATAATCCATTAAAGGGCGGAGTTGAAGTCGTAATTATTGTCCAGCCGATCTTTACGATAAAAAAATTGGTGTGGGTTGGATTTAATGACGATACGCATAGGGCTTTAGAAAAAAAATTATCAACGAAAGAAGGAGGAAGGCTTTCCGGACGGGAATTACATCATGATTTGAGCTTGATCCGGGAACAATTGCCCAAGGATCGAATAGTGGTCTCGAAATTAAGTAATGTGGACGACCAAAACAGTCTGGTTGATGTCATTATCGAGCTCAGGTAAGTAATATGAAAAAAATGTTATGTATTATGATGTATGGATGGGTTGCGGCTTCTGTATGGGCTCAGAACATAGATGGAGTTGCAGCGGTAGTGAATAGTGAAGTTATTACCTTCTCTGAAATTAAGGAAGAACTTGGCGATTTGGAGTTAGACCTAAGATCAAAGTTTACGGGAGCTTTGTTGGTGGAAAAAGTCAAGGAGGCCAGAAGGAATGCCTTGGAAAAGTTAGTCAATGATAGACTGATCGTGCAGGCATTTCATAAAAAAGGCTACTTTTTATCTGATAAGGTTATAGATGAACGTTTGAATAGAATTATTGAACAAAAGTATTCAGGAAACTTGTCCTCGCTGGTTAAAGAGATCAATCAACAGGGGCTTAATTTGGAAGAGTTTAGGCGAACACTGGGGGATGGTATCATCATTCACGCCATGCGTAGTAAGCATGTTTATGAAAAAATCAGGGCCAGAACAAAAGAGGTTACACAAGAGGAAGTAAACAACGAGAAGCAGCTATGGATCAACGAGCTGAGGGGCGAGGCTTACATCAAATTCCATTTCTGATGTTAAACATTTCGTAAAGTGCACTTTGGGCATAATCAGAAATCTTTATTATGGTGATTGAGTCGGTTTCTCAGTCGATGTTCGAACAGGAGTTTAAATCTCGGGCGTCTTCTGAAAGCCAGCTTTGATTAAAGTGAAAAGGTTGCGTGGGGCGGGGAGCTGCTTAGATTGCGGGGCGATGTCTTTTCAGCAACAGATCAATGCCGCCATGGGTTACTTTAATCTGGGCATGACGGATGATGCCTGGGCGGAGTTGGAGGGGCTGCGTGGGGCGGATGCCTTAAGGCCGGAAACGGTGGCGTTGCGGGTTTCGATCCTGATGCGGAAGGGGCTCTGGGAGCAGGCGTTGGAGGGGGCGGAATTGCTTTGTGTCATGTTGCCGGATCATCCTTCACCGTTTTTGGACGCGGCGTTTTGTTTGCATGAAATGAACCGGACGGAGGAGGCGCGGCGTCGGCTGCTTGCAGGGCCTTCGCAACTGCGGGGGAATTCGCTGTTTTACTACAACATGGCCTGTTACGAGGCGCAGTTGAATCATCTGGAAGTGGCGCGGAACTATCTGGAGCAGGCTTTGGCGATGAATCAAAGTTTGAAGGAGAGCTGGGAGTCGGATCCTGATTTGGCGTCGTTGAAGTAAAGTGGAGAGCTTAAAAAAGCCCATAAATTCCTCTATACAAGTTGCTTGGGTTCTGTAGCTTATAAGCCCGATATGCAAACGACCCTGATTTTATTGAAGCCCGACTGCGTGAGTGGCAAGCATTGTGGTGAGGTGATCCAAAGGCTGGAGAAGGCCGGATTCCGCATTTGCGGAGTCAAGATGCTGCATTTGAGCAAGGCGATTTTGAAGGAGCACTACGCGCATGTGGCGGACAAACCGTTTTATCCTGAGATCGAGCAGTTCATGCAGTCGGCTCCGGTGGTCGCGGTGGCCTTGGCCGGGGACAACATCATCGACAAAGTTCGTGAAATGTTAGGGCCGACGGACTCCATGCAGGCTCCCAAGGGAACGATCCGTGGGGATTTGGGTCAGAATAAAATGGTCAATGTGGTGCATGCTTCGGATTCCCAAGCTTCGGCGGATGTGGAGCTGGCGCGTTTTTTCAAACCGGAAGAGCTTTACACGTATTGAGGTGGTCAAGGTGCTCGCTGCGGGCGGAAAGGTCCGGAGCTTGAGACGCCAGTTGCTTCGAGGGGACTTTGGGCCTAGCTTTGCGCTTCGTCTCTTATCTTCCCCTGTATGTATCTTCAAAGCTTAGCTCATGCGGTGCCGCCGGATGTTTTCTCGCAGAAACAAGTTTGGTCGGCACTGACCCGTTCTTGTTGGGCGGAGAAGCTGAGACCCGGTTCCCTGGAGTTGTTGAACAAGGTTTTGAACGGGATAATGGGATTGAAACGCGTCATTTTGCCCTGCCGGATTTGGATGAGTTGTTTGTGTTGGACGCGGAAACTTTGAATCGCCGCTTTGAGGTTCATGCGCCGCTTTTGGCACAACAGGCTTTGGAGGTGGCGTTGGAGCGGGTGGGTCTGCGGGCGGGGGATTTGGATGCTCTGTTTGTTTGCACCTGCACGGGGTATCTCTGCCCTGGGGTGTCCTCGCATGTGGCGGAGCGGCTGGGGATGAGGACGGATGCCTTTCTTTTGGATAATGTGGGGCAGGGTTGTGGGGCTTTGATTCCGACCCTGCGGGCGGCGGATGCCTTGCTGCAGGCCCAGCCCCAGGCGCGGGTGGCTTGTGTGGCGGTGGAGATTTGTTCAGCGGCGTTTTTTTTGGAAGATGATCCGGGGGTGTTGATCAGCGCGGCCTTGTTCGGGGACGGAGCCAGCGCGAGTGTGTGGACGGGGGCGGAGGGTGTGCGTGAGGGAGCACCGTTTTGTGGTTCCTTTCAAACCCTGCATCTGCCGGAAAACGCGAGCGTTTGCGTTTTGTCAATACAGGGGGGAAGTTGCGGAATGTGTTGGATCGGTCGGTGCCGGAGTTGGCGGCGCAGACGGTGGAGCAACTGTATGGGGAGATGCCGGGGGCGCGGCCGGAGTGTGTGGTGTTGCATCCGGGTGGGAAAAAAGTCATGGAGGCGGTGGAGGCGCGGATGTCGGTGCGGGGGCTGGGTTACAGTCGTGAGGTGCTGCGTCGTTATGGCAACATGAGCAGTCCCTCGGTTTTGGTGGCATGGGAATGGGCAATGGAGGATGGGGTGAAGGATGCTTGGTTGTGTTCGTTCGGTGCGGGGTATACCTGTCATGCCTGTCGGGTCGGGCCAGCCTTGAGGTGAGGGGAGCCGTCTGGCACAGACGGACTACAGAGCGGAGTGGGAGAGAATCAGGATAGGAGCTTGGCCATGATCCATTCGTCTTGCAGTTCGTTGCCGATGAAGCGGGCCTGACGACGCAGGCCCTCCTGTTGATAGCCGAGTTTGAGGTAAAGTTGGATGGCGGCGTGGTTGGTGGCCAGGACGCTGAGTTCGAGGCGGCGCAGGCGATGTTGCCAAGCCCAGGCTTCGATTTCCAACATGAGCGCGGTGCCGATGCCGCGTCGTTGCATGGAGCGGAGAACTTCCACCACGACGATGGCGGCGTGTTGGTCGATGCGCAGCTCCCCGCCCAGCGCCATGGCGTAGCCGACCCAGTCACTCCCGGAGAGAGCCACGAGGAGTTGGCGGTTTTGGGAAGAGCGCAGCCATTCCAGATAGCTGCGTTGATCTGAGACGTTATCGATGGCTTCGCCGTGTTGATAGAAGGAGACGTCCCGCTCGGCTTCGATCTGCCGGGTGAGCTGGAGATAGGCCTCGGCGTCTTCCAGGGTGACGGGGCGCAGTTCCATAAGGATCGTTGGGCTTAGTGCGGGGTTTGGATCGTGGCCGGGCCAGGGAGTTGGGCCTCGGCGAAGCGGGGCTGCTGGGATTCGGGGAGTTCGAGGATGACACGACCGAAGCCGACGAAGCGACCTTTGCGAACGGTGTTACCCCAGAAATCTCTGACTCCGCCCATGGGGGCGTTGGCGTTGAAGGTGTAGATGTTGACTCCGCCGCTGTCGGTGGTTTCTCCGCGACTGCGGGTGGCGGAGCCTGCCATCTTGGCGGTGCCGTCGGCGGTGCGTCCGAGGTAGATCATGACATGGGTGATGGGTGGGCTGCGTTTGATGTCGTAGGTCCATTCCCAAAAAAGGAGATCGCCGGAGCGCATTTGGGAGACGAGGGCTTCCTGGTCCACGCTGCCGTCGCGGAGCCGGGGGGCGTAGGTGATCTGGCCGAGTTGTTTGAGGGTGTAATATTGTGAGGAGGCGACGCGGGGGAGTTCGATGCCGAAGACGGCTTGATAGATGTAGCGGACGGTGTTGGAACAATCCATGACCCAGCCTTTATCTTCGCGGGGCGGACACCAGGATTCCTGGTAGGCGATGTCCTTGCGCCCGAGAAGGCGAGCGGTTTCGACCAGACTGATGTGTTGTTCGGGGCGCAACTGAGCCTGACCAGATTCGATCAAGAACGAAAAGGTCAACGTGAGGAGGCAAGAAGTGAGAAGCACCTTCATTTTTACGTATTTAATAGTAAATACTAAACAAGTCAAGTGGGGCGACAGGCGGAAGTTATGGTTATTTTAAGGAAAAACGAAGATAATTCGTTTGTGGCAAGGGGGTTAATGAAGATGGAGGGCGAGGATTCTGAGCAAGAACAGGCCCATTTTAGGGCAGGTGGGAGGAAAGGGTGGCGGTGGGGAAGGGCTTGGGCTAGGCTGGGGAGATGACTTTATCGGAACGATTGGAGCATTATCTGGCGCAGGAGCCGGAGTTGGATGAAGCGGCTTTTGTGGCCAAGTCAGCGGATGTGATGGGGGCGGTGCGCTTGGGGCGGGAGGCGAGTGTGTGGTATCAATGTGTGTTGCGTGGGGACATTCAATCGATTGAAGTTGGGGTGGGGACGAACATTCAGGACGGAACGGTGGTTCATCTGGCGGATGAGTTTGGTGTGAAGATCGGGGAGTATTGCACCATCGGCCATCAAAGCATGATTCATGCGTGCGAGATCGGGGCGGAGACGCTGGTGGGGATGGGGAGCACGGTGCTGGATGGGGCGCGGATCGGGCGGCAGTGTTTGATCGGGGCGGGTAGTTTGGTGACAAAAATACGGTGATTCCGGAGGGCTCGCTGGTGTTGGGGAGTCCGGGCAAGGTGGTGCGGGCTTTGACGGAGGAGGAGCGGAGCGGATTGCGGGGATGGGCGCTGAAGTATATTGAGGTGGCCAAAGCCCATGCACGCAGGCAGCGTGCAGACAAGGAGAAGCGTTAAATGAAGAGGATTTTATTCATGGTGGCCGTGGGTCTAATTTTTTTGGGAATGCAGGCTTGTGAAACGACGGGGGCAGGCAAGGGGACGATCACGGAGCAGAGTTTGTGGGATAACCGCATCGGCAGTTACAGCCAGGGGCAGGCGGTGGCGGAGTATGGGCCGCCGACCCAATCCCGTGAGTTGGGGAATGGATTGAGGGAAGTGGTTTGGGTGCAAAATGAATTTTATGACAGCAGCCGTTCGGCACCTCAAACCATGACGGTGGACAGATTTGGGCAGAGTCGCCCGGAGACGGCCTCGGGGGTGATCGGGTTCAAGAAGCGGACGATGACTTTGTTGTTTGACCGCGAGGGCAAGCTGCGGAGTTGGCAGTTGAAGTAAGGGGAGTGAGGCTGTGGGCTCAGGCCGGATGGGCGTTGACCTTGGCCAGAAGCCAGAAGCCGAGGCCTTGAAAGAGGATGGTGGGGAGCCAGACAATCAGTTCCGGGTAGGCGGAGGCGTTGTCCTTGAGGGCCATGGCGGTGATGACCATGAGGAAATAGACCACCGCCACGCCGAGGCTGATCAGGCAACCGATGGCGGTTTCCTTGCGTCCGGTGCTGATGGCGAGAGGGATGCCGACGAGCACAAAGGTGAAGCAAGCCAGGGAGAACACGGTGCGGCGTTGTAGCTCGGTCAGCAGGGGGATGAGGTTGGTGGTGCCGGGGCTTTGCTGGAAGAGGCGTCCGTGCAATTCCTGGAGGGGCAGGATGGTGATGTTGTTGCTGATGCTGCTGGTGTCGAGCATGTCGCGGATGGGAAAGCTGATGGGGAGTTGGGCGGCTTTGACTCCGGTTTCAATTTGATCGATGCGGGTTGGGTCCGCAGCGCGGTCTTCCTGACGGGCGTTGAACAGGGTGATGGTCAGGGTCATGGCTTGGAGGTCGGCGGAGATGATGCCGCGATCCGCCCGCAAACTGCGCAGGGGGACGCCACTGGGATCCAGATCCCAGATATAAATACCTTCCAGAGTGTTGCCGTATTTTTTTTCCACGTAGAGGGATTTGTCGGCGAACTGGGTGATGGGTTCCTGGGCGCGGATGAAGGCGGTGGGATTGTTCTTGACCGTGTCGGCAAAGATGTATTTGAACTTGGTCATGCCCATGGGGGCGAGAACGGCATTATTATACAAACAAAAAAGACTGACCGAAGGCTGAGGAGAATGACGGGAGCGATGAAGGGGATGAGGCCCAGGCCGGCAGAGCGGATGGCGGTGATTTCCAGGCTGTGGCACATGCGTCCGAAAACAATGACCACACCGGTGAGCAGGCCGCAGGGAATAGTCAGGGTCAAAGCCGAAGGAATGAGGAGCAGCAGAGCGTAGATGATGGTGGCGGTGGAGATGTCGTTATTGACCAGCATGTCGGCCAATTTTTTCAACGACTCAAAAAGTAGAGCGATCAGCGTCAGGGTGGCGGTGGCACCGAGAGAGGCAACAATCACTTCCTTGAGGAGATAACGGTGGAGAATTTTCACGAAAGCCCGAGTGTAAGGTTCAAACTTGGAACTTGGAACTTTAATCTGATTGCCCCTGAATGGGGGGGAGCTTATGGACGTCCAAGCACCTGATGATGATTTTTCAGATGAGCAATGGCTTAAGGCCCTGCGTGAGTCGGGGCTTTCGTCCGCCGACATGGAGCGGGCCTGGGAGGTCTTGCATCGTCATTACTACCGAACCTTATGGAGTGCTGTGAACCAGATGTTACAGGATGAAGCCTTGACGGAGGACGTGGTGCAGGAGGCTTTTGTCAAAGCGTATCGCTCCTTTGAACGGTTCAAGGGAGAGTCGAAGGTGGGGACCTGGCTGTATCGCATTGCGATGAATCAGGCCTATGATGCGTTGCGCAAACGGAATCGTCGCCAGAAATGGCTGGGTTTATTTCCGTTGCAGGAGGATGAGGAATCCCAGCCGCATGAGGCGGTGGATGAGCACACCGCGGTGGTGGAGGCGGAGGGGCGGGATCGCCAGGAATTGATCCGGGAGGCCTTGGAGAAGCTCAGTCCGGAGCATCGGGCGGTGGTGGAGTTGCGGTTGGTGCAGGGATTTTCCACCGAAGAAACGGCGCGGATTTTGAAGTTGCAAAAAGGCACCGTGCTTTCGCGATTATTTTACAGCTGCCAGAAATTGAAAAAACACCTAAAACAATCCCATGAAGAACTTGGAAACCTTTGAACAGGAATTGAGTGCCGCCGAGCGCGGGGAGTCGGGCGGAGCGGAGATCGCGGCACTGCGTTCCACGCTCGCGAACCTGGCGACGGAGCAGGAGCGGAGCGGGCAGCAGCAGGCCTGGGCCTGGACCCGTTTGCGCGAAGAATTGCGCCAGCCGGAGAAGCCTGGTTTGATGACATGGCTTCTGCGTCCGATGGTGCTGGGTGGGGCCTTGGCGGTGCTGGGGCTGCTGGTTGTCGCTGGCCTGCGTTTGGGTGGGGATGGGCAGGATCTTTGGGTGAATGTGACCAATCCCAGCCTTCATGCCCAGACTTTCAAGAGTGGGGAGGCTGAAGTGATTTGGGTCACGGGCTATCCTTACATTCCCTCTTCCACCCAGTTACGATGAGGAAGCCGTTCTGTATCATGCGCCCCGGTTTGATTCTTCCGGCCCTGCTCTTGCTGTTGGCTGCGGGAGGGGTGGGTGTGCTGTCTGCTTATGACGGCAAGGGTGGAATGCCCAAGGAGATCATCGTCACTTTGTATCAGGCGCAAAACGTGGACATCACGGATGACTTGGCCGACCAGCCCAAGTTGAAAGAAAATCTGATCAAACTTTTCGGGTATCAACGTTATCAACGGGTGGGAACCTCCATGGTTTATCCTCATTCCCAGGCTCCGGTCACGGCGTGGCCGAACAAACTATTTTCGCTCACGGTGCAGACGGTGAATCCCGCCTCGCCGCGTTATGATTTTGAATTGAAGCAGGAGGGAGTTTCCGTGTTGAAGGGCAGCTTTATTCCCAAGCCCGGCATACCGATCATCATCAAAGGACCGCTTTACGGTTCGGGTCAGTTGATTTTAATTGTGGACTCGGCCCGGCTCTGAGAGCGGGCTTTCTCGAACCAGAGAGGATTCCAGCGAGGCGGCGGCTGGTGGTTTTCCCTTCCCAGAGCAGGTCCGGCGGGGCAGAATTAGGAATGCCTTTACTCCAACAGATTGATGACCAGTTAAAAGATGCCATGCGGGCCAAGGATTTGGACACGGCCAACGTCCTGCGCATGTTGAAGTCCGCCGTGAAGTATGCGGCGATTGAAAATGGCGGAGCCAGCACTGTGCCAAGTGACGAAGTGATCGTCTCCCTGATCCGCAAGGAGATCAAGAAGAGGCAGGAATCGATCGACAGCTTCAGCAAGGCGGGTCGGGCGGATGTGGCGGCCAAGGAAGAAGCGGAGAAAAAACTGTTGGAAACCTTTCTGCCCGCTGCTCTGAGCGAGGCGGAGATTGAGGGGATTGTGCGGGATGCCATGGTGGAAACCGGAGCCAGCAGCAAGGCGCAGATGGGTGCGGTCATGAAAGTGGCCACAGCCAAGGCAGCGGGGCGGGTGGATGGCAAAACTCTTAGTGCGCTGGTGCAGAAGTTGTTGAGTTAAGTTTGTCAGATCCTTTTGCCTGGTCGGACAAGACTCGGGGCGCGGGCTTTTTATGATGAGGGGGAGTTCCTGGCTTTCCAGCGAGGGGAGCCGTGCTTAGAGATCAAGGGCAGGGAATGGTTTTGAGGCCGGGGACTTTTTTGGAAGGCTTCCGGATGCAGGGTGATGAGGGTCAGCCCGTGGGTGATGCAGGTGGCGGCGATCCAGGATTCGTGAAGGCCGAGCCGGATTTTTTTCTTCTCCATGCTGTGCAGGATATCGGCGTGCATGCGGGTGGTGGCGCGGTCAATGGGGAGGACGGGGAAGTGTTCTAATACGGCCTCGACCCAGGCCCGGCGTCGGGTGCGTTCATGTTCGGAGGCGGCGCGTGGGATGACGCGCAGGAGTTCGTCCGCACTGATGATGGAGAGAAAAAAATCATCATCAGCCGACTCCCCCTGCGGCATCCGGGAGGGATGTCGGAGGCAGTGGAGGAGGATGCTGGAGTCGAGGAGGAGGGCCATGGGAGATCAGCGGGGCCGAGGGCGGAGTTGATCCAGATCGTTTTGGAGATCCTCCTGTTCCCGGGGATTGAGGAGGGGGAGGCTTTGGAAGAGAGCGGGCAGGTCGCTGAGGCGTTTACCGTGGGGGACGGGGCGGAGTTCGGCCACGGTTTTTTTTCCCCGGATGAGAAAGAAGCTTTCCTGACGATAAGCCACGCGGTTGACGAAGTCGGAGAAGTTCCGGGCGGCTTCGGTGATGGAGACAGTCTGGGCGTTCATGGCAGGAAAAGTGAGGTGAAAATAAAATCTGATTATCTGAAAATTTGTATTGTCAATGAATCTGATTATCAGATAACGTAGGTTCTGTCAAAGAACACTTGAATTCAACAAGCCACTTTTTCTTATGAGTCAGTCCGCATCGGATCAACCGCGCAAACGCAGGCGCAGCAACATGGAGTTCGGCTTCATCGTGGGTGAGAAAGCTCCGCGTGCTCATGCCAACCGGCCCCGCAAGACGGGGGCGGCGGGGCCGCGGCCTGAGGAATCCAAAGCGGAGCCCCAAGTCGTCGCGCCGCGCGAAGCGGTTGAGTCCGTATCGCTGTCACCCGAGCCCCTTTCAACCCCAACCCCCAAGGAAAAACCCACCATGTCCACCCCAAGCACCAGTGCATCCACCCCGGCTCCGATCCGCACCAGCAGCATCGAGAGACAGATCAAGGAACAAAAAACGGTCAACAACGTCCTGAATGGCGTGGCCCTGGCCATCATCTGTGGCGTCTTGTTGGTGGCGGCTCTGGCGGGCACGGGAGGTTATGTTTTGTGGAAGCAGATGCAGGATCAGAGTGCGAGTCTGGCTTTGTTGGAGCAGAACACGAAGGATCGCATGTTTGATTTGAAGGCGGAATTGATCGCCAGCGACACGGATCTGGCCAAGAGCCAGGAGCAGATGAATCTGCGGGTGGCGGAATTGACCAGCCAGTTTGAGACGTATCGCAGTGAGACGAGTCAGATGTTGGCGGAGTTGAGGGCGAACAATCGCAGTCTGGAGCGGAGTCTGAGTTTTTATCAGAAAAAGCTGGACCAGCAGGACATGCAATTGGCGCAGTTGCGTCGTCGCTGAAATACAGGAGCCTCCGCATGACCAGCCTGGAGTTGAAGCGGTTGTTTTCCGAGTGGCGGGTGAAGTTGCAACGTGTGCAGCAGATCCTGCAACCTCCGGTGTGGACAAAGGACGAGTGGGCGGAGTTTGCCCGGGTGTTGGCGGGAATGATCCGCAAGTATGGGGCGAACTGGCAGGAGCATAACAAGGAGTTCTGGGATATCCGCTGGGATTTGCAGGAGGGGGGGCAACTGGCTTGTCAACTGGAGGCGGTGAAGGGGGAGAAACTTTCCATGGTGGTGGCGCAATACGGGGGCTTTGCGGATGGGAAAGAGAACTACATTTGGTTTTACTGTGATTTTAACGAGGGGGGCCAGTTTGTGGGTGAACCGTTCTGGGTGGAGGGAAACTGGAAGGACGCGCTGGCTATGATCCTGATGCCGCACAAGATGTCCACGGGCTTTTATTTATCGAATGGAACGGACAATCCCCTGACGCAGCATCTTCTGGCGCAAAATACAGGTTGAGCGGGGGGTATTGTCCGTGGCAGTGGAAATGGCTAATGTCTTAACTAGAACTCAAAATTCTGAATCTTCGTTCAGATGTATTACGTGAGCATGTGACCTGTTCATGGCAGAAGAAACCAAGTCCATCAATCTCGCTTTACCCGTGTAAGATGGGACTTTGTCCAGGTGCTTCCAGATCGTTTGAAGCTTTTTGTTTATAAACTCAGCGTCCTTAGCCCTGCATTTTAAAAGTTTTTTATCCATAGATGTTACTCTGCAGAAAACCCTCCAATACGCCATATCAGTCTTTGAAGGTTGGCTGGGGGGGAGTGGAGCAAGACCAAAGCGATACTGTGTCACGCACTTGCCATGTGAGGGTGGCTGGCGGATGATGTGGGGGTGTTCGCTGTGTTTGGACTTTTATTTGGGTTGGGATTTCTCAGCATGGGTTTTCAATTGGTGGGAACCCGTTTGTTGGCTCCCTATTATGGTTCCTCGCTCATGGTGTGGGCGGTGGTGATTTCCACGTTTTTGGGGGCGTTCAGTGTGGGTTCGATTTTAGGCGGAGTTTTGGCGCGGGGCTTGGAGTGGGGGCGAGGGAAGATTTTGGGAGTGATTTGGGTGCTGTTGACGGGGTCTCTGCTGTTGACGGCCTGGGCGGGGCGATGGTGGTTGGGTTGGGTGGAGAGTCGAGTTGAGGCTATCTTGCCAGGCTTGATCTTGTCCTGCCTGGGTTTGTTTTTTGTGCCGGTGTGCAGTATGGCGGCGTTGACCCCTCTCTGCATTGAGAGTCTGGGGCGGGCGGGGGAGAAGAAGCCGGGCTTGAGTCCCGGTCTGGGCTCGGGTCTGGTCTATGGGGTGAATACCTTGGGGAATATTTGTGGGGTGATGCTGACGGCGTTTTGGTTGATCCCGCAGCTGCCCTTGAGTTGGTTGTTGTGGGGCTGGTGTCTGAGTGCGGCCCTGTTGTGCTTCGGGTTGATGAGGAGGCTGACATGAGGGGTGCTCTGGTCTGCTTGGTTGTGTTGTGGATGCTCGGGACGGGGCGGATGTGGGGAGCCTGGCCGGAACTGGGGGAGGAGCCGCTGCATTTTGAGTCCATGTATCAACCGCTGATCCTCCGCAAAGAGAAGGATGTGGTGGTGATGAAGACGGAGCGAAAGGGGAAGGGATGGAACTACTCAGCGGTTTACTTGAAAGATCCCAGGGAAATAGTTCTGGCCTACACGAAACATTTTTTTCTCTTACCCGTGTTCAAGGAAAACCCCGAGCGCGTGTTGCTGATCGGGCTGGGCGGAGGCGGCATCAATGCCCTGATTCAGGCGGCTTATCCGGAGGCGGTGATGGAATCGGTGGAGATTGATCCTAAGGTGCTGGAGTTGGCAGAGCGGTATATGGGGTTCAAGGCGGGACCGAAGAATCAGGTGCAGGTCATGGATGGGCGCATGGCCTTGAAGCGGAGCAAACAGCGTTATGACTGGGTGATTCTGGACGCTTTCCGGGGTGGGGATGTGCCGGTGCATTTGAAGACGCGGGAATTTTATGGTGAAATCCAAGCCAAGCTGTCCCCGCGTGGCGTGGTGGCGAGCAATTTGATCCGGGGTAATGAGCTTTTTGCCGCAGATGTGGCCACGCTGCGCGCTTCATTCAAACAAGTTCTCTTTTTTAAGGTGGAGGAGACGGGTAATGTGGTAGCCATCGCCGCCAATCATGAAGAACCCCGTTTGGAGGAACTTTTGGCCAAGGCGAGCCTGGACACGGTGAATCCGACGGTGCTGAGTTACGTGCGGGTGTTGGAGTTGGCGCAGCGTCGCTATGAGCCGGAGGAGAAGGGAGGCATGGTGATGACGGATGATTTTGCGCCGGCGGAGTATCTGGACGGGAAGAGCAGTAAATAAGGTGCTCTATGGGGACTGGGGAAATATGCGCAGCGCATCAAGATATCTATAAGCTGTGCAAAGTAATCATGATAAAAGCTAATGGACAAAATGAGGACTTGCGCCTCAAGACAAGCGTGGCAACTTGGAGAGTCTCAAACCAAGGCCATTGGCCTGGAAAAGGTATTATCGTATGAAATTTCTAGATCGCTTTTATATACCCTGGAGCCGGGTTGAGTGGGTGACCTGCTTCTTTTTGGGAGGCACTCTGCTCCTGACCCTGACGGCGGTGCCTTGGTATATTTTGACCTATGGTTTGGATTGGTTTCAGGTGGGCCTGTTCTTTATTTGGTTCTTCTTATCGGGAATGAGTATCACTTTTGGATACCATCGCTTGTTTTCGCATCGTTCTTTTGAGGCCAAGATGCCTCTGCGTCTGGTTTCTCTGCTCTTCGGTGCGGCAGCCTTCGAGAACTCGGCGCTGGACTGGTGCTCGGATCATCGTCGTCATCACAAGCATACAGATCATGAAGATGACCCTTACGACATTTCCAAAGGATTTTTCTACGCTCACTTGGGCTGGATGTTGTTCAAATTGAAGCCTCTGCCGCCCATGGAAAACGTGGCTGACCTGAGGAAGGATCCCCTTGTCATGTGGCAACATCGTTACTGGCATTTGATTGGATTCGCCACGGGCTTTGTGCTGCCCACGATGATTGGTTATTGGTATGGTGGTTTTGAAGCCGCTCTGGGAGCGTTTTTGATTTCAGGAGTGGCCCGCACGGTGGCGGTGCAGCATTGCACCTTCTGCATCAACTCGGCCTGTCACAGCTTGGGCACCCAACCTTATTCGGCGCGCTGCAGTGCGCGGGATAGTTGGATCATGGCCTTGTTCACCTTTGGCGAGGGTTATCACAATTTCCACCACGAGTTTCAGCATGATTACCGCAATGGAGTGAAGCCCTGGCAGTTTGATCCGACCAAGTGGTTGATCTGGACGCTGAACAAAGTCGGTTTGACCAGCAATTTACGTCAGGTGCCGGATGAAAAAATTCTCAAAGCCCAGGAAGCCGAGCGCGAGCGCAGGCGTTTGGAGCGCGAGGGGCGGGCTCCGGCGGAAGCGGTCACGGAGGAGAACATCCCGGTGATTCCCTCCCGAGACGGCGTCTTGAATTAGTGGCGGGTGACAAGTTCCTCGTGACTGGAGGGGAC
>JAAUTS010000085.1 GCA_012031345.1 Blastochloris sp.
GAGATCGCGCAGTTTACAGGCATCAGTGATCCGTATGAGGCGCCGACCGAGCCCGAGTTGCATCTCAAGACCGCGGAGCAGAGCGTGGAGCAGTTGATCGCCCAGATTGAGGCGAAGCTGGGCTGAAGTTACAGGAGGCTGCGCGGAGTGCGGATCATGCAGAAAAGAATTGCGTGCGGAGTGGATTTCCATACGCTTTTGCGTTCCCCGGACAGGCCGGGGTAGATCAATTTAACTATCCTATGGAAAACATGTTACGTGAGTTTGGGGTGCACATCGCTTTGGTGGCATCGGTGCTGGGTCTGGGTTGTGCGGGGGTGTTGATCGCCTGGATTTTGAGGCAGTCCCCTGGGAACGAAAAATGCAGGAGATCGCCCTGGCTATTCAGGAAGGGGCCAAGGCCTATCTTAACCGGCAAGTCATCACGATTTCCGTCATCTCCGCCGTGCTTTTTTGTTTTGTTATACTTTTTGCGCAAGGATTGGGCGGTCAGTATGGGTTTTCTTTTAGGTGCGGCTTTCAGTTTGTTGGCGGGTTACCTGGGGATGCGGATTGCGGTTTTGGCGAATGTCCGAACCACCTTTGCGGCCAGCATCAGTCGTTCCCAGGCACTGCGGGTGGCTTTTAACGGTGGCGCGGTCACGGGCATGTTGGTGGTGGGTCTGGCCTTGTTGAGTGTCGGCGTTTTTTATCTGGTCATTTCGAATCTGCTCGGCTTGAGGCCCGCCATTGACAGTCTGGTGGGATTGGCTCTGGGCAGCAGTTTGATCTCCGTCTTCGCCCGTCTGGGCGGCGGCATTTACACCAAGGCGGCGGACGTGGGTGCGGATCTGGTTGGGAAAATCGAAAGCAATCTGGATGAGGATGATCCCCGGAACCCGGCCACCATCGCCGACAATGTGGGGGACAACGTCGGGGATTGCGCCGGAATGGCGGCGGACGTTTTTTGAGACCTATGTGGTGAGTTTGATCGGCGCGGTGCTCACGGCATTTTTAATCCTGGGCGCGGACATGGATCCCACGCTCGTTCAGGCGGCCATTGCCTATCCGTTTTTGGTTGGGGCGATTTCAGTCTTCGGTGCTATTGCTGGAATTTTATTGGTTAATTTTCTCAAGGGAGGTCCTTCCTTTCTGCTGCGTGGCGGGGTCTTGGTCAGTGCGGTGCTCACGGCCTTGCTGCTGCTGCCTGTGACACTGGCTCTTTTTCCCAATGGTCTGGAAATCGGAGGGGAACTGCGCAGTGCGTGGATGATTTATTTTGCCGCCTTGGTGGGCTTGGTGATGACCTTTGTGGTGGTCATCATCACCAACTACTACACGGCCACGGAGCATTCACCGTACGGAAACTGGCCAAGGCCTCGGAGACGGGGCACGCCACCAACATCATCGCCGGTCTGGCCCTGGGTCAACACGCCACCGCGTTGCCTGTGGGTTGCATCGGGTTGGCCATTCTCGGCACCTACGAGTTTGCCGGACTTTATGGCATCGCCATCGCTGTTATGGCCATGTTGAGCATGGCGGGCATCATCATTTCTTTGGATGCTTTCGGACCCATCACGGACAATGCGGGGGGAATCGCTGTCATGTCGGAACTGCCCAAGGAAGTCCGGCTCATCACGGATGAGTTGGATGCGGTGGGGAACACCATGAAGGCCGTGACCAAGGGCTACGCGATCGCTTCTGCGGGCTTGGCCGCTCTGGTGCTTTTTGGTTCCTACGTGCATGAACTGCAAATTTATGTGCCGGATGAAGTTTTTGAATTTTCCCTCGAACAACCCAAAGTCATCATCGGCCTCTTTCTCGGAGGCTTGCTGCCCTTCCTCTTTACGGCTCACAGCATGGATGCGGTGGGCAAGGCCGCCGGAGCTGTGGTGCGTGAGGTGAGGCGACAGTTGGCCGCCAAGCCCGGCATTCTTCTTGGCACGGAGCGTCCCGATTATGGAACCTGTGTGGACATTGTGACCAAGTCCGCTTTGCGTGAGATGATTTTCCCCGCGCTTCTGCCGGTGGTCATGGTGGTGGTGGTGGCAGCATTTCCGCAAGTTCTAGGGCCGGTGGTGTTGGGTGGGCTGTTGGTCGGAACCATTGTGACGGGGCTTTTTGTGGCCATCGCCATGACCTCCAGTGGTGGAGCCTGGGACAATGCCAAGAAATATATTGAAGAGGGACATTTTGGTGGAAAAGGTTCCCCGGCCCACGCTGCCGCAGTGACGGGCGACACGGTGGGAGATCCCTACAAAGACACCTCTGGACCTGCCATCAATCCCATGATCAAAGTGGTCAACATTGTGGCCATTCTTATCATTCCGATCTTTTTCGCGCCCAAAGAGGAATTGGGTTGTCAAACCGTTCCGCCGCCCGTCCCTGCCTTGAGTCAGGTGGTTCCGATGGAATCGACCAGGGCGGTCATGAAGCAGGGTGACTAAGCGCTATCGCCCGATCCCATAGGTTATCCCATGAGACAGGCGATGGAACGGATGCTTGGAGAGGTGGCAGGCTTGGCCTGCCGCTTTCGTTGGTTGGTTCTGGTGCTGAGCCTGGTCGGCGCGGCGGCGGGAACCTGGTTGTCCACCACACGCTTGGGGGTGGTCAACAGTGTCAACGACCTGATACATCAGGATTCTCCCGTGCTGAAAACTTTTCTGAATTATCAGAAAGAATTCCAAACCACGGATCCTCTGGTCATCGTGGTCAAAGCGGCGGATTTTGATTCGGGAAAAAAAACGGTTGATGCGCTGGCCCAACGTCTGGAGGCACTGAAGCCCGCGGAGTTGAAGTCGGTCTATTATCGTAACGACCTGAGCCGGCTCCGTCCTCATTTCCTGCTCTATCAAAGTGTGGCGGAACTGGAGGCGATTCTGACCCAGCTACAAAATCAAAAAAAGCTGCTTCAGGGCAGGACGGGCAGTGGAGTGAATTTAAATGAGCTGCTGGACGAGGGCCTGCGTCAGTTCGATGAAGTGTCTGCCAAAAAAGGCAAGGGAGACAGCCTGGACAATCTGGATCTTTACGCGGATCGGATGGTGAAGGATCTGGAAAAACTGGCCCGGCTCTTGGCGCGTCCGCCGGAGGAGAAGATCGGGGAGGCCTCGGCTTACGTCAATGAACAGGAGGCCATGATCCGTGAGGAATTGAGAAAAAACGAATATCTCGTTTTTGATGAAGGACGTCTTTTTCTGATGATGTTGAATCCCAGCGCGGGGGGATGCCGCGAGTTTTCACCCTACGAAAAAGTCATCGGCAAAGTTCGTGCGATTATTTCCGAAACGCAGCCCGAACATCCTGGAAGCAGCATAGGATTGACCGGGGAACATGTGTTGATGACGGATGAGTTGAAACAGAGCGAGAAGGACATGAGTATCGCCTTCGGAGTGGCTTTTGTTTTGATCGCCAGTTCCTTCTTTCTGTTTTACCGGGAAATCTTTCGTCCTCTGCTTGCCTTGCTGGCTTTGTTGTGTGCGATTGCCTGGACCTATGGCGCAGCGACCCTGACGATTGGTCACTTGAATCTGATTTCCCAGGCGGTGGTGTTGATGTTGCTGGGCTTGGGGATTGATTTCAGCATACAGGTGATCGGACGTTATGAGGAGGAGAGAGCTGCGGGGCGTGGTGTGGAGGAGGCCTTGCGCTCTGTTTTGGCCCGGACGGGAGTGGCTATCCTGACGGGGGGGCTGACCACGGCTCTGGCATTTTTCACCATGTGTTTTAATGACTTCGTCGGGTTGGCGGAGCTTGGAGCCATTGCCGGGATGGGGATTTTGTTTTGTTTGGTGGCCAGTTTGATTCTCTTGCCTGCGTTGATTGCGATCTGTGACACCTGGAGAAAAGCGGAGAACTTCCAGCACCAGGCCAGCCAGGCGCGTCTTGGTCAGAAGCTGGACAGCCTTCTGGTGCTCAGTCCTAGGATCACGCTGCTGCTGATCGCCCTGCTGACTCTGGGGTTGATCTGGCAGGCACAACGTATTCAGTTTGATTACAACTTGTTGAACATGCAAAACCCGAGGATCGAGTCCGTGCGTCTGGCGCGGGAATTGGTGGAATCTCCCGCGTTGTCCTTTCTTTCGGTGTGATCATTGCCCAGGATTTGGATGAAGCTGCGGCCATGACCAAGACCTTGGAGTCCATGCCGACCGTGCGTAGTGTCATGACTCCGGGCAAAATCATTCCCGAGGAGCAGGGCGCGAAGTTGGAAGTGTTGAAGAAAATCCAACAACAACTCAAGGGAATGAAGTTGAATCTGGACGTGAGTTCCTCGGTGGATGTGGATCGGGCCCGCAGAACCCTGCGAACCCTGCTGGATTACTCACTGCAGGGGCGGGCTGCCGCCACCAAATACAGCCAAGGTGAATGACAAACGCATCCCGAAGGCACTGAAGATTTTTGACCAATTGATTCCTGCCTTGCAGGATTCCCTGCGTAGTTTGGAGGGACTCAGCCAGGAGGAGGCGGGTCGTCGGCTCAGACGTTATCAAGTTGAGTTGTTTGCTTCCATCCAGGGGGATCTTGAGTTTTACGACAGTTCGACATGGAAAACCCCCTGACCTTGGAGGATTTGCCAGATGAAGCGCGTCAACGTTACATCGCCCCCACAGGCCGGGTGTTGGTGGAGATCAATCCGAGCGAGAACGTGTGGGAACGCGAAGCCAGTGAAAGGTTTGTTCAGGATATGCGCAAAGTCAGCCCGGAAGCCACGGGCACGCCTGTGCAAAACTACACTTACATCGCCATTCTGCGGGATAGTTATCGTGAGGCGGCCCTCTTTGCCCTGGCGGCGATTCTACTCACGGTGGGTCTGCACTTTCGTAATTTAAAACATCTGGCTTTGGCCATGGTGCCTCTGATTTTCGGTGTGATTTGGACCTTGGGAATCATGGGCTTGTTTGGAATCCAATTCAACCCGGCCAACATCATCACCCTGCCCATGGTGATTGGGATCGGGGTGGCTTTTGGGGTTTATGTGGTGGATCGACATTTGGAGGAGGGAAAATTCGCGCTTTTTGGTGGAAGCACAGGCAAGGCGGTTTTTCTTTCCGCCCTGACCACCATTTTCGGTTTTGCCTGCATGATGTTGGGGCAGCATCCCGGCCTGGTCAGTCTCGGTTTGGTCATGACTCTGGGTGTGGGATTTTGTTTTCTGTCCAGCGCGGTGATCCTGCCCCAAATTCTCGTCCTCATGGATGGCGGGAAAAAGCGCTCCGATCTCTGAAGTCTGAGCGATCAGGCTTTGCTCTTTTCTTTCGTTGGAATTGCCTCATGATCGGGTAAAGAATACGAATTTGAGTCGTTGAGAAATTGGTTTCAAACATTGGAAAAGATTCACCCGTCCCGTCTCCTGAGACGGGTTCTGGATTATAGTAAACTTTCTTTTTTCCCCAATCGAAGTTATTTCCAGTCCTACGGCAGACAGGCTTTCCGCCGGGACTTGACGGCGGCGATGAACGTCGCTGTTCTGGCCTTTCCCCAGGGCATCGCCTTTTCCCTCATTGCCGGCCTGCCCCTGCAATATGGGGTCTATGCTTCCGCCGTCGCCGCCATGGTCGCCCCCCCTTTTTGGAAGTTCACGCTTCACCATCATCGGCCCGACCAATGCCACCTCGGTCCTCGTGCTCAGCGCCTTTTTGGGTCTGGGTCCGGGTGTGGACAAAATTCAGTCCATGGGGATTTTACTTTTTCTGGTCGGACTGTTCCTGATTCTGGGAGCCTTCCTGCGGGTGGCCACCCTGCTGCAATATGTTTCCAGAACAGTCATCATCGCCTACATCACAGCGGCGGCATTGTTGATCATCGCCAACCAGATTCATAATGTGTTGGGGTATTCTCTGGGGGATGCCGGAGCTTTCGGTGAAGTTTGTTGGCAGACCCTGACCCGCTTGCTTCAGACGGATTGGGCTTCGCTTTTGGTTGGATTTTTGACCGTGTTGATTTGGCTTTTTGTCAGCGGCACTTGAAAAAATTCCCACCGTTGCCGTTACCCTGGTGTCCGTGTCCATCATGGCCTGGGTCCTGGCTCAATCGGATGTGAAGGTGGCTCAATTGACCGGGGTTCCCATGGGTTATTGGCCGATCTCTCTGCCGCGACTTGATTTTCAACTGATCAGTCAATTGGCCAGCACGGCTCTGGCCATCGCCTTTCTTTGTGTTCTGGAAGCCAACTCCATCGGTAAGTCCATCGGCAATCGTTCCGGGGATAAACTGGACAGCAACCAGGAAATGTTGGGAGTGGGAGTGTCCAATCTGGCCTGCTCCTTCTTTTCAGGTATGCCTGCCTCCGGCTCCTTGACCCGTTCCGCTCTGAACTGGCAGAGCGGGGCCGTCACTCCTTTGGCTGGTTTCATGAGTGGCTTGTTTTGTGCCGGGGCGGTTTTGGTTTTGGGCCCTCTTTTTGTTTACATTCCGCGCCCCGCGCTGGCGGTGGTGGTCATCATCGTGGGGATTTCCCTGATCAATAAAAAAGAGATCCTGGTGGCGATTCGTTCCACCAAGTCGGATCGTTTGGTTTTTTATGTCACCTTGGTGGCAGGCTTACTTTTTGCCCTGGACTTCGCCATCTACCTGGGAGTCGCCACCTCCATTCTGCTCTTTCTGCACAAGGCCAGTGAACCGGAATTGGTGGAATACAGTTTCAACGAAGAGGGGAATCTTCAACAGATGGAAAAAGATCAATCCCGGATCAATCCCCAGATTTCCATTGTCCACGTGGAGGGGGACCTCTTTTTTGGAGCTTCAGAACTTTTTCGTGAGCAGGTGCGCCGGGTCTGTGACGACACCAATTTGAAGGTCATCATCCTGCGCTTGAAAAATGCCTATCACTTGGACGCCACCAGTGTGTTGGCCCTTGAAGAACTGATCCGTTATTTGCGGGAAAATGACCGGCACCTCATCATCAGTGGTGCGCGCAAAGATGTTTACCGGGTCGTGCGGGATTCGGGTCTTCTGGATTATCTGGGACGCGAAAATTTTTTCCTGGGCTCGGCTCAAAATCCCAATGTGGCCACGCGCAATGCTCTGAAGAGAGCCAAGGAGTTGATCGGGTCGGGTCCGGCGGATGTCCGCATTTATTACGACCCTTCCAAGGCGCCAAAAAAACAGGGTTGATCTCGTTCAGGTCTCGACGGCATCCCCGATTTCAATCCCCAGGTTGCGGGCCAGACGGGTTGCGTCGGAGGGAAGAGATTTCTTTTTACCCAGAATTTGGTCGAAGTCGCGAAGTTGCATTTTTCCCTGCACCAGACCGACCATGCTGCCCGTCTCGCCATGCATCAGGGCCAGAACGGCAAATTCCCCCATGCGCGTGGCCAGAAGACGGTCATAGTGGGTGGGAACACCACCGCGCTGAACATGGCCCAGGACGGTCAGGCGCACTTCCTGATGGAAGCGATCCCGGCCCGCCTCCGCCATGTGTTTCATGAAATCGTGGCCGGAGCAGACGCCTTCCGCCACGATGATAACGCTGTTGTTGTGTTTGCGCTCCATCCGGCGGTTGAGGTTGGCCAGAACATTTTCCATGTTGTAGCGATATTCCGGGATGACCGCGACCTGCGAACCGGTGGTGACGGTGCTCATGAGCGCCAGGTAACCGGAGCTGCGGCCCATGACCTCAATGACAAAGCAGCGGCGGTGGGAGGCGGCGGTGGCCTTGACCATGTCGATCAGGTGAATGATGGTGTTGAGCGCGCTGTCCACGCCGATGGCGATGTCGGTGCCGTAAAGGTCGTTGTCGATGGTGCCGGGAAGGCCGAGCACGGGATAACCCAACTGATCGATTTTGCTCGCACCCGTCAGGGAGCCATCGCCGCCGATGACGATCAATCCATCAATTTTATTTTGGCGAAGGATGGCGACGGCATCGGCAGGTCCCTTCTCCTCGCGCATCCGGGCGCAGCGACTGGTGGAGAGAAAGGTTCCTGAATCGCGGATCTTGCCGCTTACTTCCAAAGCACCGAGGGGAATGAGCTGGTTGTCAAAGATGCCCTGGTAACCATTTTCGATTCCATAGACTTCGAGCCCGTTGCTCAGGCCCGTGCGGGTGATGGCGCGAACGGCGGGATTCATGCCGGGGGAGTCACCGCCCGAGGTAATGACAGCAAGTCGTTTGATCACGTTAGGAAAGTAAAACTGTCCGGGCCTGAGGCAATCAAATTATTCAGCGGGATCGGTGAGGATGACGGTTTGGGGAACGATGTTTATTTGGTTTTGGGCAGGAAAGCTTTGAGGTAGCGACCCGTGTGGCTACTGCGTTGTTTGGTGATGTGTTCCGGGGTGCCCGCAGCGACAATGTGGCCGCCCTCGGCTCCGGCTTCAGGGCCGAGATCCACCACATGATCGGCTTCAGCGATGACATCCAAGTGATGTTCAATGACCACTACGGTGTGTCCTTCATCGACCAGACGGTGCAGGAGGACGATGAGTTTCTGCACATCAGCGAGGTGCAGTCCCACCGTGGGTTCCTCCAGGAGATAGAGGGAGTGGGTGGAACTGGGGCGCAGGGAACGCATTTTAGTTTTGGTGGTCTGAAGCTGGGTGTTGGCCAGTTCCGTAATGAGCTTGAGCCTCTGGGCTTCACCGCCGGAGAGAGTGGGGCTGGTTTGGCCCAAGGTGAGGTAGCCCAGACCGGTTTGTTGCATGAGCTGGAGGGGGATGAGGATCTTGCTTTGATTTTCAAAAAACTCCACCGCTTCATCCACACTCATTTGAAAGACATCATGGATGGAGCGGTCCTTGAACAGAATTTCCAAAACAGGATCCCCCCAGCGTCTGCCCTGACATTTGTCGCAGACCGTGTAGGTCGAAGGTAAAAAATTCATGTCAATTTTCAGCGTGCCTTGTCCCTGACAGGATTGGCAGCGGCCGGGTCCGGAATTGTAGGAGAAAGCCTGGGCCGTAAAGCCGCGTGCTTTGGCCAGGTTGGTCGAGGCGAACAATTCGCGCAGGGGATCCATGATGCCGATGTAGGTGGCCACGGTGGAGCGGGAGGTTTTGCCGATGGGAGATTGATCCACTTCAGTCACATGGGCGATAGGCGCCGCTCCCTGAATGGAACTCCAGGTTTGCAGTGCTTTGGGCAGGGCTTGTTTCTTGATGCCATGCAGGACGGCGGGTTGGATCACCTCGCGCAGCAGGCTGCTTTTGCCCGAACCACTGACCCCGGAGAACACGGTGAGCCGTTGGAGCGGGATGCGGACATCGACCTCTTGAAGATTGTTAGCGGACGCGCCCTTGATTTCGATACAGGGATGATTCTTGGGGATGGGACGCCGCGCACCGCTGAGGGGATGAACCAGAGGCTGGCCCAGGAGCAGCCCGGTGGCGGAGCGATGGTGGGCGGCGATTTCTTTCCAGGCTCCCTGAGCCACGACCTGTCCCCCATGGATGCCCGCTCCGGGTCCGAGATCGATGATGTGGTCTGCTTCCTTCATCATCTCCTCATCATGCTCGACGATGACCAGAGAGTTCCCCCGGGCTTGGAGTTGACGAAGGGTTTGGATCAGGTTGGTGTTGTCCCTGGGATGGAGACCGATGCTGGGTTCATCCAGCACATAAAGAACGCCCTGCAGGTTGGAGCCGAGTTGGGCGGCCAGACGTATGCGCTGCGATTCCCCGCCGGATAGTGTCGGGGCGGAGCGGTCCAAGGTCAGGTAGCCGAGTCCGACATGTTCCAGAAAACGCAAACGCTGCTCAATTTCCGGGCGGATGTCCCGGACGATGACGGCTTCACGTCCCTTCCATTCGAGTTTGCGAAAAAATTTCAGAAAATCACTCACGGTCATGCGATTGATTTCCATGATCGGTTTGCCTGCAAAGTGCACGGCGCGGGCGATGGGATTGATCCGGGCCCCCTGACAAGCCGGGCAGATTTTTTGTTCACCAGTTTCTTCAGATTCCCGCAACCACTCCCGTTGTTGCTCCTGCTCGGTCTCCGAGAGGGTTTCGTCCGTGCTGATTTTGACCAAACTCCCGTAACCTTCACAGACCGGGCACCAACCGTGGGGACTGTTGAAGGAGAAAAGGCGGGGATCGAGTTCATCAAAGGAGCGTCCGGTGCCGGGGGAAAAGAGGGCGGTGCTGTAAACGGTCTCCTTTTTTGTGATTGTCCAGCGTGTATAAAGTGCCTTTGCCCAGACTCAGGGCCTGATTGACCAGGGAGGGAAGCTTATCTGTTTTCCGGTTCACATTTCCCAGCACCAAATCAATATGGTGATCCTTGTAGCGGTCCAGTGCTTTGAATTTTGAAGGGGCCACCCAGGTGCCGTCCACCCGCAGGTAGGGAAATTTTTTCTTCTCCGCCCATTCAGCTATTTCCGTATATAGACCTTTGCGCCCACGCACGAGGGGGGCCATGAGGGTCAGTTCCTTTTTCTTCAGGTCCTCTTGAATTCGTTCGATGATGTGTTCGGGGCTTTGTTGAATACAGGTTTCCCCGGTCTCAGGATCGTGTTGTTGTCCGAGTTTGGCGTAGAGCAGTCGGAGAAAATGGTGCAGTTCCGTGATGGTGGCCACGGTGCTTTTTCCTCCGCCTCTGGTGGTGCGCTGCTCGATGGCGACGGAAGGAGGGATGCCCAGGATGGCATCGACCCTGGGTTTCTCCATCTGCTCCATGAATTGACGGGCGTAGGTGTTGAGACAGTCGAGATAACGGCGTTGACCTTCGGCAAAGAGCAGGTCAAAGGCCAGGGTGCTTTTGCCAGAGCCTGACAATCCGGTAATGACCACCATGCGGTCCCGTGGAATATCCAGGGTGAGATTCTTCAGGTTGTGATGACGGGCACCACAGATACGAATGGCATGGGAAGGAGCCGGAGCAAAGGGTGCGGCGGTCTTGCCGTCTCGATCTTCCCGCAGTCGTGATTTTTGCGGGAAAAGAATGGGTTTGAGGTATTGACCTGTGATGCTGCCCGGCAGGGCGGCGATTTCCTCCGGGGTGCCTTCTCCTACCAAGTGACCTCCGCCCTGGCCTGACTCAGGACCCAGATCCAGGATGTAATCGGCACATTTGATCACGTCGAGGTTGTGTTCAATCACGACCAAGGTGTGTCCTGCATCCACCAGACTTTGCAGCACATGGATGAGAACACGGATGTCGTCGAAGTGCAGTCCGGTGGTGGGTTCGTCCAAAATGAGAACCTTGCTCTGCAGATCGGCGAGAGGTTCCTTTGCTCCGGGACGACGATTTTTAGCGGGCGTGGCGGACTTTTTCCCGAGGGTATCGAATAGATGGCTGACCAACTTGAGACGTTGGGATTCGCCGCCGGAAAGTTGATTCAGAGGCTGACCCAATTTGAGATAAGACAGGCCCACTTCGGCCACGAGGGAAAGGCCATCCCGGATTTTTTCGCGATGTTTGCGTTCCTTTGCTGTCGCCTCTTCCAGTTCGAGGCTGAAGAAGTCGATGCCCTCCTGCACGGTCATGTTCAGGAGTTCATCAATCGAACAATCCCGATAACGGATTTCCAGAATGTGTTTTTGAAAACGTTTGCCCTCACAAATCGGGCAGAGCACAAAGAGATCGGACAGGAACTGCATCTTGATCAATTCATAACCCGTGCCGGAGCAACGCAGGCAGCGTCCAGTGCCGGTGTTGAAGGAAAAGCAGGAGGCAGTGATTCCGCCCCGGGCCGCTTCCTCGGTGCTGGAAAAAAGTTCGCGCACGGCATCATAGACCCCCAAATAAAGCAGAGGGGTGGAGCGGGGTGTTTGGGTGAGGGGACTTTGATCCACCAGAATGACATCCGAAACCAAGTCGGCATTTTTCAGGGAATCCAAACGACCCGGTTCAGAAACCGCGCGGCCCAACTGCATGTTCAAATGTTTGTGAATAATTTCCTCCACCAAAGTGCTCTTTCCTGATCCGCTTACTCCGGTGATGGCGGTGAACCGGCGCAAGGGGAGGCGGAAGTTGAGTTGATCCAGGTTGTGTTTGGAGGCACCTTTAAACTGGAGGCTGACACAACCTTGCAGGGGCCGACGTTCGCCGGGCGCGGGGAAGGGAATCTGCAAGCTCCCTGCAAGATAAGCTCCGGTCAGCGATTTTTTATCGTCCAGGAGTTCAGGCACTCGTCCTTTAAAAACCAAGTCTCCCCCTTTTTCGCCCCGGCCCGGACCGAGTTCATAAACATAATCAGCCGCCCGCATGACGGAGGCGTCGTGCTCCACCACCAGGATGGTGTTTCCCTGGTCCCGCAGGTTTTGTAAAACGCGGATCAATTGATCGGTGTCGCGGGGATGCAGGCCGATGCTGGGTTCATCCAACACAAAGAGGGTGCCGACCAGGGAGCTGCCCAGGCAGGTGGTGAGATTGACCCGTTGGACTTCGCCCCCGGACAAGGTGCGCGTGGTGCGGTTGAGCGTGAGGTAACCGAGGCCCACCTCGATTAGAAAATGCAGTCGGGACCGGATTTGTTGCAGGAGGATGCCCGTGGACTCGTCCGGTGCCTGGAGGGAGTCGAGCCAGGGGAGAAGTTCATTGAGGGGACTTTCATTGATTTCTGCGAGACTCTTCCCGTTCAGACGCCAGAGTGAAGTTTGGGATTGAAAACGTGTTCCCTGACAATCGGGACAAGTGCGGTAGGCGCGATAACGGGCCAGCAGCACCCGAACATGCATTTTGTAGGTGCGACTCTCCAGCCAGTCGAAGAAACCTTTGACCCCATACCACAGGCCGGACTCCCAAAGTTGTTGTGTGGTCTGACCTTCCTTGGCTTCACCCTGGATCACGAAAGTTTGTTGCTCGGGGCTGAGCTGATGGAAGGGTTGGTCCGTAGGGATTTTGCGGCGTTGACAGGCTTTGAGCAGATCCTTTTGACATTCGGCATTGCTCTCCGTTTGGAAGGGCTTGACCACGCCGTCCTTGATGCTGAGGTTGCGGTCCGGCAGGGCGAGTTCGTAATCAATTTCAATCGTTCGTCCGAAGCCGCGACATTTGGGGCAGGCGCCGATGGGGTTGTTGAAGCTGAACAAGGCTGGGCTGGGCGGATGAAATTCCTGGCCGGACTCGGGGCAGAGCCATCGATTGGAAAAAGGCAGGGGTGCGGCTTTCTCCCGATGAATGTTCAAGAGCCCCTTGCCGTAGCGGAAGGCGTTGTCCAGTGCCTCGATCAGACGCGCTTTGGCCGCTTCCTCCAGCGTGACACGATCAGCCAGCACATCGATGAGCAGGGGTGCTTCAGCGCTCTGATTTTTTTGCCGCGTTTCCGGCTTGCTGGGGTCGCGGCTTGACCGAAACCGGTCGGAGCTGCCGCCGGATCCAGGCGGAGAGGGGTTTGCTGGTGCAGGATGCGGATGAATCCTTGTGCGGACAGAAATTGGCAAAGATCCGGCCAACTCGTGTCCGGCGGGAAGGGCACACGAAAACTGATCAGGATGCTTTCTCCGCCATGATTTTGCAGCAGATGCTGAGCCAGGTTTTGCGCGGTCCAGGGTTTGATTTCGCGTCCGGTCTGTGGGCTGTGCAGCCGGGCCATGGAGGGGAAGAGAAGTTTCCAGTAATCATTGATTTCCGTCATGGTGCCCACCGTGCTGCGGCTGGTGCGCACGGAGTTGGCCTGTTGGATGGCGATGGATGGGGGGATGCCTTCAATTTTATCGACCTGGGGCCGATCCATGCGTTCGAGGAATTGACGGGTGTAGGGGCTGAAGGTCTCGGTGTAGCGACGCTGGCCCTCGGCGTAGAGGGTATCGAAGGCCAGGGAAGATTTACCTGAACCACTGACTCCGGTCAGGACGATGAATTGTCCCAGAGGCAGATCGAAGTTCAGGTTTTTGAGATTATTCTGACGCGCCCCGCGCACCTGGATGCAGGCTTGAGCTGGGGTGCTGGGAATGCGGCGGGTGAGGCGTTGAGGTCGGGCGATGGCCGGCGTGGACATGCCTACCTTACTAGCCCTGAAACGGCTGGGTGCAAGGGGGCAGACTGCGGGAAGGCTGGTTATTTGGGAGTATGTCTGGCCATGAGTTTGGAAAGATTTTTTCCGCAAGAACAATCGGAGTGGCAGGAGGAGGTTCTTCGACCCATGAAAGGTCGTAAAAGAGCCAGCAGGGACGCTGCCACAATCAGAAAGACCAAAAGGTTGTCGATCAAGTCAGTCATGAAGGAATCCATGCTTGGAGAAGTTGATAGGTCAGAAACGGCTCCGACCCAGGCCAGGCTTGTCATCAGGACGAAAGAGGCGAGAGCCCACTTCCAGCCTGCTTCTGTTTTCATGATCGCCAAGGTGGCACCACATTGCATGCAGAGGGCGAAGAAGACCATGATGGCAGCAGCCGTCGGGATGCTATAGATCGGAGTGCCTCGGCGCGGTCCTTGGGTCCAGGTTTCACGTTGCAACTTTTCCCGCAAATCGCCGGAAGCCTCGTCCTGATCCCCGCCCAGATGGTAAATAACTCCCAGCGTGGAGATGATGACTTCCCGGGCGGGGAAACTGGCCAACACGCCAACCGTAATTTTCCAATCAAAACCGGCGGGTTCAAACAGGGGTTGGATAAATTTGCCCGCCCGTCCGAGATAACTTTGCTCAAGGTAAGCAGAGGAAAGGGCATGGTCCAAAC
>JAAUTS010000086.1 GCA_012031345.1 Blastochloris sp.
GGAAGCGTTTGAAGCGGGCGGGGTTTTATGGTCGGGAACGTTTGTTGCGGGATAACTTTTTGGGGCAGCCTGCCGTTTTTTGGCGGCGCAGGGTTTACGAACGTGAGGGGCCCTTGGATGAGACGCTGATGTTTGTATGGATCATGAGTATTGGTTAAGGATCCGTGCAGAGACGCGCTGGGCCTATGTGGAGCACGGCTTGGCGAGCTGTCGTCTGCATCGTGGGGCGAAGACTTCGAGTCAGTTGGTGAAGGCCTGGTGGGAGACGGCGGCCATGGCGAAGCGTTACGGAGTGGGCTGTCGTTTTTTTTGGAAGGCGTGGGCGATGCAGTTGCTGGGCCAGTGGTTGTATGCGGGGAAACGAATGATTTTTGAGCGCGTGGGAATGTGGCGGAGGAGGCATCGATGAGGGTGTTGATGGATGCGAGTTGTCTGGGGCGGGGAAAGACAGGGAATGAGAGTTATGTCCGGGGCTTGTTGTCGGGTTGGGAACAGGTGGGGACGGAGTTTCCTGAGTTGGAGTTGCGCCCTGCGGTGGATGCCGGGGCCAGGCTGGAAGGAGGATGGCAGCCCGTGGTTTTAAAGCCGGGGGGCTTCGGGCGGAGAAATTTTTGGAATTTGCCACGTGCGCTGGAGGAGAGCGGGGCGGCACTGTTTCATGCCATGTATTGGTCTGCGCCCTGGGTGAAGGTGCCGATGGTGGTGACGGTGCATGATGTTTCCTTTGTCCGACATCCTGAATGGTTTCGTCCGGGGGAAGCATTTTTTTATCGGACCTGTATTGCAGAGGTGGTGCGCCGGGCCCGGATGGTTTTGACGGTCTCGGAGTTCAGTAAGCGGGAGATTTGTGAGGTTTGGGGAGTGTCAGCGGAGAAGGTGATGGTGACTTATAACGGAGCGGGATTGGGATTGGAGACTGCGGGGAGGGAACTTTCCCCAAGGTCTGAAGGGCGACCTTTTCTCCTGAGTGTGGGGGGCTGGCATCCGCGCAAAAATCTGGTGACGTTGATTCGTGCGTTTGAGAGGATTTGTGAGAGGGGGCATGATTTGGAGTTGCATTTGGTAGGGCCGAAAACGTGGTTGTCGGGAGCGACGGAGCGGGCCTGGGTTGGGAGTCGGTGGAGAGAGCGGATCAAGGATTTGGGCTATCTGAGCGGGGTGGAGCTGGACCAGGAGTATCGGCAGGCGCTGGGATTGGTTTATCCTTCACGTTATGAGGGGTTTGGCTTGCCGATTCTGGAGGCTTTTGCGCGGGATTGTCCGGTGTGTTGTTCGGATATTCCGGCATTTCGAGAGGTGGCGGGGGAGGCGGCGGAGTATTTTGACCCGGAGGATGCCGGGCACATGGCGGAGCAAGTGCTGAAGATGGCGGAGTCGTCAGACCGGGTCGGAGCCTTATCCGGGGAGCGTCGGCGGAGGCTGGGACTTTTTCGATGGGAGGAGTGTGCGCGAAAGACGGCGGTGGTGTACCGGAAGGCTTTGGGGTTGGGACGGGATAATCGAGATTGAACTGTAAGGGTGAGGGCGTAGAGTAAATTGGACTTTATGAAAGCTGTCATTTTGGCGGGAGGTTTGGGCACACGATTGAGTGAGGAGACGGTATTGAGACCCAAGCCAATGGTGGAGATCGGGAGCCAGCCGATTCTTTGGCACATCATGAAAGGGTTTTCTGTGCATGGGATCCATGACTTTATCATCTGTGCGGGTTATCGTAGTTATGTGATCAAGGAGTACTTTGCGAATTATTTTCTGCATCAATCGGACATCAGCTTCGATATGAAAGACAACCGGATGGAGGTGTTGGAAAAGCGGAGTGAACCTTGGAGGGTGACCATCATTGATACGGGGGAAGACTCGATGACGGGAGGACGTTTGAAGCGGGTGGGTCGATATCTGGACGAGGAACCTTTTTGTTTCACCTATGGTGACGGGGTTTCGGATGTGGACATCAGCAAGCTAGTGACATTTCATCGAAATCACGGAAAGCAGGCGACCGTGACGGCGGTGCAGCCTTTGGGGCGTTTTGGGGCGTTGGAGATGGAGGGTAGCGGAGTGAAAGCTTTTCAGGAAAAGCCGAAGGGGGATGGTTCGTGGATCAATGGTGGTTTTTTTGTTTTGAATCCATCGGTGCTGGAGTTGATCCGGGATGATTTCACCGTTTGGGAACAGGAGCCTTTGAGGCAATTGGCGGAGATGGGGAACCTAGAGGCGTATCGGCATGAGGGGTTCTGGCAACCGATGGATACGTTGCGGGACAAAATGAGGTTGGAAGAGTTATGGGAGAGTGGAAAGGCACCTTGGAAAATCTGGTAAAGCGAGCCACGAATGGACACTAATTGACACGAATGAGCCCTTTTTTTGACAACCCTACTTCCGCTTTGGATCGACTAACGCAAACCTTTATGGGGAAAAAGGTCTGTGTGACTGGCCATACCGGATTCAAGGGATCCTGGCTTTGTGAGTGGCTGCTCTTGATGGGAGCGGAGGTTTCCGGGTTTAGCCTGCCGGAGGCGTCCACAAATCTGGATTTATTCAGCCAATTGAAACTGTCTTCACGGTTGGAAGATGTAAGGGGGGATATCCGTAATCCCGTGCAGGTAGCCGATTGGCTTATCGGTAGCGAACCTGATTTTGTTTTCAATCTAGCGGCCCAGCCACTGGTTCGTCTTTCCTATAAGGTTCCTGTCCTGACATGGGAAACAAATGTTCTGGGAACAATCCATGTGATGGAGGGGCTTCGCCAATTGTCGAAACCTTGTGCAGCCGTCATGGTCACCACAGACAAGGTTTATGAAAATCGGGAATGGCTTCATGGTTACCGGGAAGAAGATCCTCTGGGTGGCCATGATCCCTACAGTTCCAGTAAGGTCGGGGCCGAGATAGCGATAGCATCGTGGAGGCAGTCGTTTTTTAAGAAACATCCTGTAAGTCTGGCTTCGGTCCGGGCGGGGAATGTGATAGGCGGAGGGGATTGGGCGGAAGATCGGATTGTGCCGGATTGCATCAAATCCCTGATGCGGGGTGAGTCAATACCTGTTAGGAACAAAATTTCAACACGTCCCTGGCAGCATGTTTTGGAACCTCTTTCAGGTTATCTTTTACTCGCATCAATGATGAGCTCGACCCTCGACTCTCCGCCCGCGACTTCCCTCTATTCCTCTGCCTTCAACTTCGGCCCCCGCCTCGAATCCAACCGCACCGTTGCCGAGTTGGTCAACGAAGTTCTGAAGCATTGGCCGGGTCAGTGGGTCGACCAGTCCGATCCAAACGCTCCGCACGAAGCCGGAAAACTAAATCTGGCTACGGACAAAGCTTTTCATGTCTTGGGCTGGAAACCCCGTTGGAACTTTGAAACCACCGTAGCAAAAACAGTGGAATGGTATCGCCTTCGGGACCAAGGACTAGATGTGGCAGTATTGACCCAAAATCAGATCAAGGAGTATAATCATTTATGAGTATTACATTAGAACGCGACGCCAGCGGGGTAAAGATCATTGAGATCGACGGGTATTTCCCCACAGGTCGCCCCGTTAAGCTTTATACAGAAGATGAACTCAATCGGCTTGCTGCAGAACGGAAGGCCATGTTGGATCTTCAGATGCCTTCTTTCATCCGCGGAGATGAGGATGAGGATGCGCGGGATCTTTTCTAATGAAACCCGGCACACTGGTTTATGTGGACTGGCCTCACAGTGATGACTCTGGCAGCAAACCCCGCCCGGCTCTGATGCTCAGCGAGCCAGACCGCCAAGGGGATGTTTCCGTTCTGAAAATTACAGGCATACCGGGATATCCGGGCAGCATCCCCTTAGAATCAGCTGATCTTGAGTACGGGGTCATGCTCAAGCCCTCATTTGTCCGTCCAGATCGCCAGATTTCCATTCATGTTTCCTGCCTTTGTCCACAACCCAAGCGGGTTGGCGTGCGCAAGCTCGCCGAGATCCACAAACTTCTGGCCCTGCGCCACAGCAGGAACTTTTCATCATACGCTCATACTGCCAATCGTCCGGGCATGGATGAGGCGCAAGCAGCCTTTATTCCCGGAAAAACCACCGTGCCTTATGCCGGGCGGGTATTTGATCAGGACGAGGTAGAGGCTGCGGTGTCCTCCACTCTTGATTTTTGGCTCACTCTGGGGCCGGAGGGAGAAGCTTTTGAAAAGGAGTTGGCAGCTTTTCTGGGCGTCAAGAGAAGCATCGCGGTGAACTCGGGTTCCTCGGCCAATCTGGTGGCGATGTCGGCATTGACGAGTCATCGAGTGCCGGATGAAAAAAGGGTGAAACCCGGCGATGAAGTGATCACCTGTGCGGCCGGGTTTCCGACCACGGTGGCTCCGATCATTCAAAACGGGGCCGTGCCTGTTTTTTTGGACAATGATCCGTTGACGGGTAATGCGGATTTGAGCGGGTTGGAAGAGGCTTATGTACCGGGGAGAACCAAGGCGGTGATGATGGCCCATGCCTTGGGCAATCCCTTTGATTTATCGAGGGTTATGGCATTTTGCAAAAAGCATGATCTTTGGTTGATTGAGGATAATTGTGATGCTCTGGGTTGTTCTTACACCATGCCCCAGAAGCTAGCAGATCAGCTTCAGGTCAATGTCTATGCTTTAGACAATCCGCAATCCGCAACCAGCAACTCCCATTTCACCCGCCTGACGGGGACATGGGGAGATTTGAGCACGCAAAGTTTTTATCCGCCGCATCACCTGACGATGGGAGAGGGGGGAGCGGTGAATGTGGTGCAGGACATGAAGTTGAAGATTTTGGTGGAGAGTTTTCGTGATTGGGGTCGGGATTGTTGGTGTGCGAGCGGGGTGGACAACACTTGCAACAAGCGTTTTGGATGGAAGTTGGGGGAGTTACCGGAGGGTTATGACCACAAGTACATTTACAGTCACCTGGGATACAACCTGAAGCCGCTGGATCCGCAGGCGGCGATCGGTAGGGTTCAGTTGAGAAAGTTACCGGAGTTTGTGGAGGCGCGGAAAAGGAATTGGCAGGTTCTGCGTAGGGGTTTGGCTGAGTTGGAGTCGTTTTTTGAATTCTCGCTACCGACCCATGCCACGGGTTGGGGTAACGATGGTTTTTCATGGGATGCGAGCGGTTGTCGGACCGAGTGCAGTTGGTTTGGGTTCATGATGTTGGTGCGCTCCGGAGCCCCGTTCAGTCGAACTGAGCTGGCCCGGTATTTGGATGAGAAAAAAATAGGCAACCGGATGTTGTTTGGAGGAAATCTTTTGAGGCAACCAGCGTTTGTGCAGTTGAGAAAAGATCGACCGGGGGCCTTGCGGGTGGTGGGCGGGATGAAGGGGCAGATCGAATCATGAATGAAGCGATTTTTATCGGGGTTTATCCCGGCCTAAGCAGCGCCATGCTGGACTACATGGTGGAGAGTATCCGCAGCTTTTGTCTGCGGCATGGTTCTCCTAGATGCTGAAGAAGGAGAGGCTGCGATTAGGGGTGGGCCGGGGTTAGCCGGGGACTTCGGCGCCGTGGATGGTGTCGCCTTTTTTCATGGGCTCGGTGATGATGTCTTTGACGGTTTTACCGGCGGGGATCATGGGGAGCACGTGTTCGGTGTAGGGAACGAGGATGTCCAGGACGTAGGCGGTTTTGGATTCGAGCATGCGCTTGAGGGCGGGGATGAGGTCCTGGGGGCGGATGACTTGCTCGGCAGGCACACCGAAGCCTTCGCAGATTTTAACGAAGTCGGGATACATGCGTTCACGTTCCTTGGGCAGGCCGAGGTAGGTGTGGCCGCGGTTGCTCTTAAAGAAGCGATCCTCCCATTGCACGACCATGCCGAGGTGTTGGTTGTTGATGATGATGGCCTTGGCAGGGATGTCTTCGGCGGCGGCGGTGGCTAGTTCCTGGATGTTCATGACAAAGCTGCCGTCTCCGTCGATGTCAATGACCTGGCGTTTGGGGCAGGCGACCTTGGCACCGAGGGCGGCGGGGTAGCCGAAGCCCATGGAGCCGAGGCCGGAGGAGCTGAGGAAACTGCGGGGGTGGGCGAAGTCGTAGAATTGTCCGGCCCACATCTGGTGCTGGCCGACGCCGACGCTGATGATGGCCTCTCCCTTGGTGAGGCGATAGAGTTCCTCGACGATCTGCTGTGGCATGATGAGGTCGGGCTCGGTGTGGTAGTGGAGGGGGAAGGATTTTTTCCACTCGGCGATTTGACGGTGCCAGGCGGGGAAGGTTTTACGGCGGCGGTTTTCCTTGGCGATGATTTCGTTGAGACGACGCAGGGCGTAGCCGACATCGCTGAGGATGGGAAGATGAACGGTTTTGTTTTTGTTGATTTCCGCGTTGTCCACCTCGATGTGAACGATGGTGCGTTTTGGCGAATTCACTGACCTTGCCTGTGACGCGGTCGTCGAAGCGGGCGCCGAGGGCGAGGAGGAGATCGCATTCATCCACGGCTTTGTTGGCATAGACGGTGCCGTGCATCCCGAGCCATTTGGTGGAGAGGGCGTGGGTTCGGGGAAGGCACCGATGCCCATGAGCGTGGTGGTGACGGGGATGTTGGTACTTTCCGCGAATTTTTTCAGGTCAGCAGTGGCTTCGGAGGAAATGACGCCGCCGCCGACATAAAGCATAGGGCGTTCGGCTTTTTCGATGAGGCCAAGAATTTCGTGGAGGGGCAGGTCATCCGCCTTGGGTGGGGTGACGAAGCCGCGCAGTTTGATTTCTTTAGGGAAGACAGGCTGGGTGGTGGCACCCTGGATGTCCTTGGGCACGTCGATGAGAACGGGGCCGGGGCGTCCGGTGGAGGCGATGAGGAAGGCTTCTTTGACGATGCGGGGGATGTCGTTCACATCCATGACCAGATAGTTATGTTTGACCACGGGCAGGGTCATGCCGAAGACGTCTGTTTCCTGGAAGGCGCTTTTACCGATCATGGCGCGGGCGACCTGGCCAGTGATGGCGACCAGTGGGGTGGAGTCCATGAAGGCATCGGCAATGCCCGTGACGAGGTTGGTGGCACCGGGGCCGGAGGTGGCCATGCAGACGCCGACTTTACCCGTGGCGCGGGCGTAGCCTTCCGCCATAAAGACGCCGCCTTGTTCGTGGCGGGGAAGGATGGTGCGGATTTTTTTGGAATGGGTCAGTGCCTGGTGGATGGTCATGCTGGCACCACCGGGGTAGGCGAAGATGGTGTCCACGCCTTCGCGTTCCAGGGCGGCGACCAGGATTTCGGCTCCGGTCATGACGCGGCTGGAGCGTCCGTGGGGGGCGTCTGAAAGTGGGGCGGTTTTGGGTGTTTTGAGTGCCTTGGATTTGGGAGTCTTTTTCATGGGAATGAGGGGACGGAAAGTCGGTTAGTGATGGCTCTGGATCGTGTTTGGGTTATTAAAAGACCAACATCCTACGAAAAAAAAAAGCTTCTGACAACAAAAAGCGTTGACAGTTTGCCCCTCAAAATTTACCTTCCTCGTTCCTTTTTATGAAAACCTTCTCGGCCAAAGCAGAAACAGTAGATCGCAAATGGTATGTGATTGACGCCAACAATCAAGTGGTTGGACGTGTCGCCCAGAAAGTGGCTGACATCCTTCGTGGCAAAAACAAAGTGATCTACACCACACACAATGACACGGGAGATCATGTCATCATTATTAACGCTGAAAAAGCCGTCTTCACGGGCAAGAAGGAAGACCAGAAGATTTATCACACCTATTCCGGCTACGCGGGTGGGGAAAAGATTGAAACCCCTAAGCATGTGCGCCGTCGCCGCCCCACTCTGATCCTAGAACGTGCGGTCAAGGGGATGGTGCCTCACAATCGTCTGGGCCGTAGTGTCCTGAAAAAGCTTCACATTTATGCCGGGGAGGAACATCCTCACGTAGCGCAGAATCCTGTGGCTTTGAAACTGAAGAAGTAATCCTCCATCCCTGAACATTATGCCCGAAAAACAAATTTTCTCCGCCGTGGGTCGCCGCAAGGAAGCGGTTGCCCAAGTCAACGTCAAGGCCGGCAAAGGTCTGATCACGGTCAACGGTAATCCTTTTGAAGAATATTTCTGCACGAGTGCCCAGCGCATGGCGGCACTTCAGCCTTTGGTGGCTACGGAGACGCAAAAGCGTTTCGACGTGCAAATCCGGGCGGAGGGCGGTGGCTTGGAAGGCCAAGCGGGAGCTTCGAGCATGGCTTTGGCGCGTGCGTTGGTCCAAGTGGATGTGGAATTTCGTCCGATCTTGAAAAAGCAAGGTTTGCTGACGCGGGATTCGAGAATGAAAGAGCGCAAAAAATCCGGTCAACCGGGTGCGCGCCGTCGCTTCCAGTTCTCCAAGCGTTGATCGGGCCGAGGGTCGCAGGACGACCCGGTTCTGGCAAAAAACCCGGACACCATGTCCGGGTTTTTTTGTGGAGTTGAGAGGGAGGCGTGGGCAGTTGCGAGGCAAGGTTACAATTTGCAGACATGTGAGCAAGAGGCACAGGTGAATCTTGCTAAGTGACCGGTGATCCTACATTCTGAACAACTCATGTCCGAACTTAAGAAAGTGGCCGTGATTGGGGCGTCGGGTTACACAGGCGAAGAGCTTCTGCGTGTCCTGCTCCGGCATCCTAACACTTCAATCGAAGCGATCACGTCGCGGCAAATGGCGGGCAAAACCCTGGAATCGGTTTTGGGTGCGGTGGCGAAGGAGAGTCCCTTGGTCTTTGAAAATTTGAGCCCGACAGAGGTGTCGGGACGGGCGGATGTTTTCTTTTTGGCTCTCCCTCATGGAGTGGCTTCCGAGTTTGCCCTGCCCTTGTTGAAAGCGGGCAAGACGGTGGTGGATTTGAGTGCGGATTTTCGGTTGAAGGACAAGGGCTTGTATCATCAGTATTACAAGGAGGAGCATCCTGCGCCGGATTTGTTGGTGGAATCGGTCTATGGCCTGCCGGAGTTGTATCGGTCGGAGCTGAAGACAGCGCGCTTGATAGCTTGTCCGGGGTGTTATCCCACCAGCACGATCTTGGGATTGGCACCGGCCTTGAAGAAGGGTTTGCTGAAACCGGATTCGATTATTGTCAATTCGTTGTCGGGAATTTCCGGGGCGGGAAAAAAGGCGGACACGCTGTATTCCTTTTGTGAGCGGGACCAGAATTTGATGGCCTACAGTGTGCCTTCCCACCGGCATATCCCGGAGATTGAGCAGGAGTTGTCAGGATTGGCGGGGGAGAAGGTGACGATTTCGTTTACTCCGCATTTGGTGCCGTTGGTGCGGGGGATGTTGACCACGACGGTGGCGGAGCTGCGGGGAGAGATGGATCAAGCGGGTTGGCAGAAGTTGTATGAGGATTTTTATGCGGGCGAGGCGTTTGTGACGGTGCTGGGGACGGATCAGCTACCGGAGACCAAGCGGGTGATCCGGACCAACCACATCGAGGTGGCGGTGCGTCATGATGCGCGGACGGGGCGGGTGTTGTTTTTCAGCGCGCAGGACAATCTGGGCAAGGGGGCGGCGACCCAGGCGGTGCAGGCTTTTAATGTGAGGTTTGGGTTGGATGAACGCAGCGGGCTCTTGGGTTGAGCCGATCAAGACAGAGGAGAAGCACGGAATGATGACGGATTATCAATGGATCGAGCGGGGCGGGGTGACCACGGCGCAGGGATATGCGGCGGGGGCGGTGGCGGCGGGAATCAAGACTTCGGGAAAAAAGGATATGGCTCTGGTGGTCTCGGCGACGAAGGCCTCGCTGGGGGCGACGTTCACGACCAATCAGGTTAAGGCCGCACCGGTCAAGCTGAGCATGGAACATGCGAAGAAGGGGGAAGTGCGTGCGGTGATTTTGAACGCGGGCAACGCGAATGCCTGCACGGGGCTGCGCGGGATCAATGATGCGAAGAGCATGGTGCAGGAAGTGGCAACCAAGCTGGGGTGCAAGCGGCATGAGGTGCTGGTTTGTTCGACGGGGCGCATTGGCATTCCGTTGCCCATGGCCAAGGTCAAGCGCGGGATTGGCAAGTTATTCAACAAATTGGCGGTGAGCGGCGGGAAGACGGCGGCCAAAGCCATTATGACTTCGGACACCTATCCCAAGGAGTGTGCCGCCAGTCTGCAGATTGATGGGAAGACAGTGGTGATCGGTGGCATGGCCAAAGGGGCGGGCATGATTCATCCCAACATGGCCACGATGCTGGCCTGCATCACGACGGATGCGGCGATTGAAAAGAAGCTGCTGGTCAAGCTGACGGGGGAATGTGTGGAGCGCAGCTTCAACCGCATCTCGGTCGATGGGGACACAAGCACGAATGACACGGTCATTGTCTTGAGCAACGGGGCGGCGGGCCATCCGGTTATGGAGAAGAATCATCCAGAACTGGCCAAGTTTGAGGCGGTCTTGACCGAGGTGATGCGCAAGCTGGCGCGGATGATTATTGAGGACGGGGAGGGCATCACCAAAGTGGTGGAGTTGACGATCCAGGGGGCGCGCAACAATCTGGATGCGAAGCGGGCGGCGGAATCGATTGCGCGTTCACCGTTGGTGAAAAGTTCCTGGTGCGGGAATGATCCGAACTGGGGGCGCTTGATGGATGCCATTGGGTATTCTGCGGCCCAGGTGAAGGAGGAGATGATCGACATTTATTACAATGGCTTGATCGGCGTGAAGGGCGGGCTGGCCAGTTCGACTCCGATGAGTCGGCTGCGCAAGGAGGTGCGGAACCGTAATTTTTCCATCACGATTGACCTGCATCAGGGTAAGGGTTGTTACAGTTTGTTGGTGAATGATTTGACCGAGGAATATGTGACCCTGAACAAAGGGGAATGAGAAAACAAGCCAGGCAAAGATTCTGAAGCTGTGGTCCTGGGAGCAAGGGTTACGGCAACGGATGATGGAAAAATTTACTGCTGAATGAATGGTTATGAGTGAAATGGAAAAATATGCCGAACGGGCCCAGGTGTTGATTGAGGCCTTGCCCTATCTTCAGAACTTTCGGGGTCAGACGGTGGTGATCAAATACGGCGGCAGCGCGATGGAAGACCCGCGTTTGATTGCTTCGGTGGTGCGGGATGTGGTTTTTTTGGAAGCGGCGGGAATCAATCCTGTCATTGTGCACGGAGGGGGCAAGGCCATCACAAAACGGATGAAAGAACGGGGTTTACAGGCTCAGTTCATTGCGGGACAGAGGGTGACGGATCAGGCTTCGGTGGACATTGTGGATGAAGTGTTGTCCAAGGAGATCACCCCGGGCATTGCCACTCAGATTGAAGCCAAGGGGGGGAAAGCGCGGGCCTTTTCCGGGCGTGATGTGTTCAAGGCGATCAAGTCGGCACCTTTTGAATACAAGGGTGAGATGGTGGATTTGGGTTTTGTGGGGGAGGTGGTGGGTTGTCAGGTTTTGCGTGTGTTGGAGGCGGTGCGGGAGGAAGTGGTTCCGGTGATTTCACCCGTGGGGGAAGATGAGCAGGGCCAGGCCTACAATGTGAATGCGGACATAGCGGCGTCCGAGATGGCAATCAGTTTGGAGGCGGCCAAGTTGATTTATCTTTCCGATGTCAACGGAGTGTTGCGTGATCCGCAGAATCCTGAGACGCGGATTCCGACCATCACGCCCAAGGACATTGAGCAGTTGAAAAAGGATGGCATTATTGATGGTGGAATGTTGCCCAAAATGAATTCCTGTTTGAAGGCATTGAAACACGGGGTGGGGAAGATTCATTTGATTGATGGCCGGATCCCCCATGCGCTCCTGTTGGAATTGTTTACAGATCGCGGGATCGGAACGGAAATCGTGCGGGCATGAGTGGTCACGCCAGCCCAGCGACCCTAGCTCTCAGTCGAACCACGGAAACGATCATGACCCAATCGACTCTGAGTGCCAGCGAAGCCATTAAGACGAGTTACGAGCAATACGTGGTGCCGTCGTATGCGCGGAGTCTGGTGCTGACCCGTGGGCAGGGGTGTCGGGTGTGGGATGCGGAGGGTCGTGAGTATCTGGATCTGGGCGGTGGGATCGCGGTGAACTGCCTCGGGCACAGTCATCCGGCCATTACCAGAGCACTGCTGGAGCAGTCGCAACGGATGGTTCATTGTTCCAATTTGTTTTACAACGAGCTGCAGGGATCGCTGGCCCGTGAGTTGGTGGACCGGACCGGGCCGGGCAAGGTGTTCTTTTGCAACAGCGGTGCGGAGGCCAATGAGGGCTTGATCAAACTGGCCCGGAAGGCGGGTCATGCCCAGGGCCGTTTTGAGATCATCACGGCGTTCAACTCCTTTCACGGACGGACCATGGCGGGGATTTCCGCCACGGGCCAGGACAAGGTCAAGCAGGGTTTCGATCCTTTGTTGCCCGGCTTTATCCATGTTCCTTTCAATGACATTGAGGCCGTCAAGTCGGCCATGACAGAGAGAACCGCAGCGGTCATGATTGAAGGGATTCAGGGGGAAGGGGGCATCACCCCGGCCACCCCGGAGTATTTGTTGCAACTGCGCGCTCTGACCAAGGAGGCGGGGGTTTTATTATTGATGGATGCGGTTCAGTGCGGGTTTTTCCGCACGGGCTGTTTTCAAAGTTATCAACGAATTTTAGAAAATAAACCGGAAGCTGCCGGGTTCAAGCCGGATGCCATTTCCATGGCCAAGTCTCTGGGTGGCGGATTTCCCATCGGCGCCTTTTGGATCGGGACGGAGTGGGCGGATGTTTTTCAACCGGGAAGTCATGGCACGACTTACGGGGGGACACCTCTGGCCTGCGCCGTCAGCCTGGCGATACTGGAAGTCATACGCAGCGAGGGATTGGAGGACAACATCCGGCGTCAGGGAGATTATCTGAAGACGGAGCTGGAAAAGATGCTAGGGCAGCATGGTTTGGAATCTGTTCGCGGCATGGGCTTGATGTTGGGAATGCAGGTTTTCGGGGATGCCATGGCTGCGGCGGCCAAGCTGCGGGAGAACGGCCTGATTTTGGTGCCTGCCACCGGAAACATTCTGCGCTTTCTTCCTCCCTACAATGTCAGCCGTGAGGAACTTGATCAGGCACTGGAAATCATCAGGAAAACGTTATGAGAAGTTATTTGAAATTTAAGGATTTCACACGGGAGGAAGTGAGGAGTGTTTTACGGGCGGCAACGGAATTTAAGAAGATGCGGGGGAATCAATGCCTGGATTTTTTAAAGGGTCAGACCTGGGCACTGTTATTTTCCAAAAGCTCAACCCGCACCAGAGTATCCTTTGAGGTGGGGTTGCGGGAGTTGGGGGCGGAGACCTTGTTTCTCAGCGCCCAGGACATCCAACTGGGTCGGGGCGAACCGATCATCGACACCGCGCGGTGCTGGGAAAAATGGTTCATGGGGCGGTGATCCGCACCTATGAACAAAAGGATGTGGAAGACTTTGCGGCCTACTCAGGTCTGCCCACAATCAATGCACTGACGGATGACGAGCATCCCTGCCAGATCTTGACGGACATCCTGACTTATGAGGAGAGGCGAGGATCCATCCAGGGGAAACGGGTGGTGTTTGTGGGAGATGCGGACTGCAACATGGGCCGTTCCTGGGTTCACGCGGCGGAGGTCATGGATTTTCAATTGATTTGTGCGGCTCCTGATGCCTATCAAAGCAAAATCAGCAATGCCAATGTCACCCTTTGCTCCGATCCAAAGACGGCAGCGCGGTATGCCGACCTGCTTTACACTGATGTCTGGGTCTCTATGGGCAAGGAGGATGAAGCGGCGCAACGCAAGCAGGAGTTCCAAGGTTATCAGATCAATCGCGAACTGCTTTCCCTGGCCAAGCCTGATGCTCTGGTCCTGCATTGCCTGCCAGCGTATCGCGGGATGGAAATCACGGAGGAGATTTTGGAGGAAAACGCGGAGGTGATTTTTGAACAAGCGGGCAACCGACTGCCGACCCAACAAGCGATCGTGGCGTTTTTGGTGGGAGCCTGGAAGGGCTCGGGATTTTCGGAGTAGAAGTTGTTGAGGGGAAGAGACTGGTTGGTTACACGTGGCGGGGCTTTTGAATTTATTTGGGATCGACGTTTTTGACTTCGATGACTTGGGCGGGTTTGGCCTGCTGGATGCGTGATTTCAAATCGTAAGGGGAGGAGCTTGGATTTCTGGAGGCAGGAGGACGGCGCAGGGTTTGGATGATTTTCAAGAGGGTGACGAGGCAGGAAAGGGCCAGGGTGAAAAGCAGGAGGATTCGCATTCAGGAATATGTAGCACGGAGTGACGCGAGGGCACAGGGTTTTTCGGGATTGGAAAGGGAAATGGCAGGGTGGAGACACAGGGAAAACGCGCTAAAAGTTGTTAAGTCTGTGCTCGTTGAATCAGACAAGAACCTTTTTTTAACCACGAAGCCCCACGAAGCCGCCCCCTACCGCCCTGCCGCCCCAAGGAAAAAACTTTATTTAAATTCGTGTAAATTAGTGTCCATTGGTGGTTTAAGCTCCTTCCTATTTCTGAAATTTAAGTGTGTTCGCCCTGGCTGGAGACAGGGTTGCCGGATGAGGGATTGGCTTTAAGGTGGTTGGGTGAAGAAATCACGTGTGGCTGTTTTAGGAGCGGGCATATCCGGGTTGGCCTGTGCCCGGCAT
>JAAUTS010000087.1 GCA_012031345.1 Blastochloris sp.
CTCAAATGCCAGAGGGTTCAGATCTTTCCAAAGTCTGCGCACTCGCATCTTGTTTTATTGTGGCAAACTTCAACTCATGCCTCAAAACACTTGATTCCCATCCCACGGAAATCACTGAAGTGCCATATTTTTTTATAGAAAACTGCGTTATACGAACGCTTTTAATGAGTCGTATTTTGTTTATAGACCTTGCGTGGCATGGACTAATATCGGCTTTGTGGGTTCTCTTGATTTTTAACATCTATAGCTGTGTTCGTTTCTTCAAAAGTAAATATGACCGAAGTTATTCTATTTATTTGCAAAGCTCATTATTCTTTCTGCTAAATTTATTTACAATTTTTATAGTTAAAAACCAATCAGAGTATAGCACTGCTCTGGTTTTGGGTTCTTCCATGGAACCCGCATATTCTGAATTCGACATCGTCATGACTAAGAGTGCTCGTAATACTGAGCTTGAAAGAGGAGATGTTGTCCTTTTCAAGCTTGATAATGTTGTCAATTATCGCGGCTATGTATTCAAGAGAATCGTGGCGGTAGGAGGAGATGTTTGCAGATTTTCTCCGAATGGCCTGTATATTGAATATGATAACGGAGATGATCGCACCATTGAGTTTGGGCGAAGTGCAGGCCAAAACGTTGGAAAGGAATGGAAGTTAGGGTCGGACGATTTATTTGTTATGGGAGATAATTACCAATACGCCCTCGACAGCAGGCATTTTTGGCCTTGTTGATAAGAAGGATATAGATTCTGTAGTGATCCGTAAGCTGGGAAGTAGTTCACTTAGAATATTTAAAATATTTTCAGATCAGTCGGTGTCGAATTGATTTTAAATTTATGAATTTACTGCAAAAAATATACACGGTGCTGAGTGTTGGCGTGTTTGTGTTAGCGGTTCACCTTGTTCAAAACAGAGAAACGGCAATGCTGTCATACTCTTCGGTGGAGATTATTGCCGGCTTATTATGTTATGGGCAGATTTATTTGGTTTATTCTGATATGAAATTTCGAAGGTTTTACAATGAGACCACCAAACTCAAGTGGCTTTGTGCCATGATTGTGGTCCCACCTCTGGGTTATGTTTACAGCCTGCTCGTAGGCTTCAAAAAAAGAGAGTTTTGATTTCTCCAGAAGATTTGAGTATTCCCCAATAAGAATTATGGATCTTCCATTCGGGGTCGGTCTAATACTTTGAACATTTTTTATAAAAAACTGTGCTGACGATGGAAGTATTGCTGGGGGAAGAGAAGAAGTTTCTGGTTGGAGAATTTGGGAAAAACTGAAGGAACTCGGAACTTTCTTTTAAGAAATCGGTTGCTGATGTTCTCACGGCTTGTGACTACTGAGTATGTTCTGTGGGGATTTGGGGGAGGGCTCGGGCGGGACGCCCAAGCCATCGGGCAGGACGCCCGCGCTACGAAGAGGACGTATTTTTCTAGGAAGGATATGATAAGTCCCTGATCTCAGAATTCTTTCTTAGATAAAACAAAACGCTCCGCGCCTCCCGGCCATACCCAGTCGGGATCGCTATCTGGGGTGAGCTGTTTGGATGGTCATGATTGGGGAGAGAGGGGAGGGCTCGGGCGGGACACCCGAGCCGGCAGGCAGGATGCCTGCGCTACGAAGAGGGCAGCTTTTTTTAGGAATGGGTCTGGGTGGGGAGTATTGCAACGGTTGTATTTCCAATGAGTTACAATTGCGTGAAGCGGGCTCGAAAGATGGACAAGGTTGGTGGAATGCTGGTAACAAGCAGGTTCGGTGCGAGTTCATGGACTCGTCCGAGCCGTATTCAAACTACTTATTCATCAACCCAACGAACGCACTTATGACAAAAAAGCAGCAACTCTTGAAAGCACGGAAAAAAGCGGTGAGGGAACACCAGTCACCATCAAGTTGAGCGAGGTGGCGACGAGTTATATGAATGCGTTGCAGAGGTTGTTTGATTACACCTGCATGACCCTGGGCAGCATGAGACTGGTGAATGAAAATGATTATGATGAATTTTCCAAGAGCATGGGAATCATGCCGGCCAGCAAGGCCCGTCTGGGATATGACGATGCGCGGGAGGAGACGGAGCTGTGGTTGTTGAAGCACATGGTGTCCGAGGGGCTGGGTGCCTGCCTGCTGGCCATGTCGGACGCTCGGACCATTTGCGCCTTGAGTGAGTGGAAGGCGGGAGGGGAGCAGAATCAGGAGGAGTTGAAGCGGGTGCTGGGGCCGGAGAAGCAGGATTTTGACCTGTCCGGGGTGGAGGAAAAATTCAAGACGCTCAAGGACAAGTATAAGATTGACGCGAGTTTCAAGGATCACATTGAACGGATCGGCAAACTGCGCGGGGTGCTGATGCGGGGCGGGAAAGTGACGGAGCAGGATGTGACGGAGGACGGCGCGCTGGTCTTGAAATTGAAGATGGTGCAGTTGCAAACGGCTCCTCTGGACGCGACGGATCTTTCCAGCATGAAGGTTTCCACCCAACTGACGGACCTGGAGAAGAGTTTCAAGGTGGATCAGCGGGTGCGCCTGAACAAAAACGAGCAGGTGGCGGTCATCATCACGTTGGCCTTCTTTTTGACGAACCTGTTGGAAGGGGTTCAGCAGTTTGGCAAGACGCAGGGCATGGGTAAATAAAGCCCCATGGGATGCGGTGGAAGGCAAACTAGTTTTGGAGACCATTATGAAATCGACCTCGACCTGTATGGCGTTGGTGTTGGGAGTGGGACTTTGGGTTTCGGCTTCCGTGCTTTCGGCGGATGAGCAGAAGCCTTGGGCCGGGCAGGAGGTGCAGAAAAACAGTCTGGGCATGAAGTTCCGCGAGTTGCGGGAAGGGGTGAAGTTAAGCATCTGGGAAACGAGGGTGATGGATTATCAGGTTTTTGCGCGTTCGATGAAGCGGGGATGGGAGCGTCCAGAGTTTCAACAGGGCGCGACGCAGTCCGGTGGTGAATGTGAGTTGGGAAGATGCCATGTTGTTTTGTCGTTGGTTGACGGAAAAGGAGCTCAAGTCAGGCCGTTTGAAAGAAGGAGAGTTTTATCGGTTGCCAACGGCGGAAGAATGGGATCAGGCGGTGGGGATCGAAAAAGAGAAAGTGGAGACGGTATCGGCGACGACAGGTGCGGAGTCCGGGGCGGGAGAAGGGCAAGTCGCGGTTACGGAGCAGGAGTCGGCGGTGACGTATCCTTGGGGCAATGTCTGGCCGCCACCGTTTCGGGTGGAAAATTACGGGCAGAAGCTGGCGGTGGATCCTTTCGTGCACACAGCGCCAGTGGGGAGTTTTGCGCCGAACGTGCGAGGCTTTTATGATCTGGGCGGAAATGTCAGGGAATGGTGCATGGACAATTTCAGTCAGTCGGAGAATTTGCGGGTTTTGCGGGGAGCTTCCTGGAGGATGAACAGTGCTTCGGATCTGCGTTCCGACGCGGTGGTGGGGAATGCTTCGGATCTGCGCTTTGCTTCGTATGGTTTCCGTTGTGTGTTGGATCAAAGCGGGAAGATTTTGAGTCAGGCGAAGAAGGAGGAGTCGGTCGAAGTGGCGGCTTCCAGCGCCGAACAGAGAGATGTTGCGATCTCCCGGAACTGAGGCTTGGGGGGATCTGGGATCCTCGGAAAAGTTGCTCAAAGCTCTGGGGCAACTCCGGAGCTGGGATGCTCCCGCCCAATCGTTCTGGCCCGCCTTGTTGGAGTTAATGCTACACCTCACGGATAGTGAGGGGGTCTGGATCTATTTTCCACCGATGCTGGAGCCGCGCCATGTCCTGCCTGTGGGGGCGGAGGGACCAGTGAATCCGGCGGAGTTGTGGGAACCTTGTTTGTCCAAGGGTTGGGCGGTTCGTCAGAGCGGGGATGGGATGGTGGAGCTGGCGATACGACTTGAGCAGAAGGAGCCGAATGAGCCGGCGGTTTTGGTGTTGAGGCGGAGCGAGGCGGAGGAGGACTGGGCGGAGGATCATGCCACGCTGTTGCGACTGCTTTCCGACACGCCCGCGCTTTATCAAAAGTTCAAGACAGAACGGGAACGCGGTGTGGTTTCGACGGGAGCTTTGGGAAATGTGGAGGCTTTGGGTCAGGTTTTGGAAATTCTGGCCGTGTTGAATCTTCATGCCAAATACCTTCCGGTGACCTTTGCCCTGGTGAATGAGGTGTGTTCATGTTTTGAGGCAAGCCGGGTTTCGTTGGGATGGCGTCGTCGGGCGGAGGAGAAGATTCGTTTGGTGGCGATGAGTCATACGGATCGGTTTGAGGTGAATGTGGAGGAGTCGAGGGCTTTGGAAGCAGTGATGGAGGAGTGTTTGGATCAGGACGGGGAAATTTTGTGGTCGGCAAGCGGCGCGGAAGAGGCCGGGGTGGGCCTGGTCTCACGTCAACATGGGGCACTGGGGCAGCGCAAGGGATTGAGTTCGATGGTGTCGTTACCCTTGCGGGTGGAGGATCAGGTGCAGGGGGTTTTGACTTTGGAACGGGTGGAAGGGAAGAGCTTCAACGGGGCGGATATCCTACGCTTGCAGTTGCTGCTCTCGCAGTGCGGACGACGTTTGTATGAGTTGGAGCGGAGGGATCGCTGGGTGGGGGGCGTGGCTCAAGATGGCGGCGGAGGAGGGTTTGAAAAAATTGTGCGGGCCGGAGTATACGCTGATCAAGATGGCGGGGTTGGGCGTGTTGCTTTTGTCGTTGTTTCTTTTTCTTTATCCATGGCCGTTCCGGGTAGCGGGAACCTTTACCTTAAAAACTTCGGATACGGTTTTTGTGCCGGCACCTTTTGAGGGGTATTTGGGGAAGGTGGATTTCCGGGAGGGAGATCAGGTGAAGAAGGGGGAGATGGTGTTGCGTTTGGATCAGCGCGAGTTGTTGTTGCAGGAGGCAGAGGCGCTGGCGGACAGTGAGCGGTTTCGGAACGAGGCCCGGAGTGCCTTGTCGCAGAATCGGTTGGCGGAGATGCGGTCGGCGGCGTCGCAGGCGGAGCAGGCGGAGGCGAAGTTGCAGATCACGCGGATGAAGCTGGCGCAATCGGAGATCCGGGCGCCGTATGATGGGATGATTGTGGAGAGTGATTTGCATGAGAGGTTAGGGCGACCGATTCAGAAGGGGGAGGTGTTGTTCCGAATTGCGAAGCTAGAGGGGAGTTACGGGGAGATTCATGTGGAGCAGGAGGACATCGGGGCGGTGCGGGCGGAAGCGCGGGGTCGGCTGGCCTTTGCCAGCAGGCCGGAGAACCGTTTTGGATTTGTGGTGGAACGGGTTCATCCGGCGGCGGTGATGAAGGACAACAAGAACGTGTTTTTGGTGCGGGTGAAGCTGGAGGAGGGGCCGGAGAGTTGGTGGCGTCCGGGGATGACGGGCGTGGCGAAGATCGAGGCGGGACGCCGTCCCCTGGCCTGGATTTGGAGTCGGCGGGCCTTGGATCACATCCGCCTGAAATATCTTTGGTGGTAAGGAGCGAGCATGGCCGAGGAGCGCAGCAAACTGTTCAGTGAATCCTGGCACCGGGTGGGGGGCTACAGTGTGCAACTGCGTCCGGAGATTGAAATTCACCGGCAACGGTATCGCGGGGAGTTATGGCATGTGTTGCAGGATCCTTACACGAACCGTTTTTTTCGATTGCGGCGCGGGGCGTATCGTTTTGTGGCGCGGCTGCGGGCGGGGGTGACGGTGGAGCAGGTTTGGCAGGAGTGTTTGTTGCAGGATGCGGATGAAGCGCCGGGGCAGGATGAGGTGATCGGGTTGATAGGGCAGTTGTATCAGGCCAATCTGATTGTTTCCAATCTGCCGCCGGACAGCGCACAAATTTTTGAGCGCAAACGCAAGCGGGAGGAGAAGGAGTGGAAGGGGCGCTGGCAGAGTTTTTTATGTCCGAAGTTCACGCTGGCCAATCCTGATCCGTGGTTGAAGGCCTTGGCGGAGAAGCTGGGGCCCTGGTTGGTGGGGGCGGGAGGCTTGATTTGGTTGGTGGTGGTGTTATGGGGAGCGCGGACGGCGTTGGGGAACTGGGGCGATTTGATGTCATCTGCGGCGGGGCTTTTTGAGCCGGGGAACTGGGTGCCGATTCTGCTGGTGCTGGTTCTGACCAAGGCGGTGCATGAATTTGGGCATGGGTTGATTTGCCGCTGTTACGGGGGACAGGTGCCGAAGTTTGGGGTGGTGCTGATGTTTTTCACGCTGCCGCCGATCACGCTGCCGTTCATGGACACGACGTCGAGTTATGGGTTTTCCTCAAAGTGGCGTCGGCTAATGGTGGCGGGCGGGGGGATGATCTTTGAGTTTTTTCTGGCGGCACTGGCCTGCATTGTGTGGGCGCAGTTGGGGGATGGGATGGGCAAGCGGATGTTGCACAACATCATGGTGGTTTCGACGGTGACGACCTTATTGATGAACATCAATCCCTTGTTGAAGTTTGACGGGTATTACATTTTGTCGGACTGGCTGGACCTGCCGAATCTGCAATCGCGGGCTCATGCACAGTTGTTATATCTGTATGAGAGCCGTCTTTTGAAACTGCCGAATACGGTGAATCCGGCACATGGGATGAGGGAGGCGTGGTGGCTGGCGGTTTATGGGGTGCTGGCCTTTCTGTATAAGCTGGTTTTGATTTATGCGCTGATCAATTTGGTGGCGGGCAGTTATTTTGGGTTTGGGTATGTGTTGGCGGCGGTGTTGTTCATTCTGTGGGTGGTGATGCCAGTGGGGAAGGGGCTGGGGTATTTGATGAACAGCCCGAAGTTGTTTCGTCGCCGCAGCCGGGCGATGGCGATGACGGGGGCGGTGGTGGCGGTTTTTCTGGGCTTGATCATGTTGCTGCCGCTCCCGCGTTCATTCAAGGCGAGCGGGGTGTTATTGGCAGCGGAGCGGGATGATGTGTTTGGCGGGGTGGATGGGTATGTGGTGGAGATGGTGGCGGCGTCGGGGACGGAGGTGAAAAAGGGGCAGGTGTTGCTGCGTTTATCGAATCGTGAGATTGGGGAAAGAGTGTTGGAGAGGGAGGCGGAGATACGGCGGTTGACGGTGCAGAGGGATTTGTTGCAGTCGCAGGATTTTTTCCGGCTGCCTGCGGTGCAGCAGTCTCTGAGTGCCTCGCGTCAGGCTTTGGAATATTGGGAGAAGCAGGGGGAAGCTTTGTTGGTGCGTGCGCCGAGGGATGGGATCTGGGTGGCGGATGAGTCGGATCATCTGGGGGGAAGATTGTTGATAAGAGGGATGCGGATGGGAGAGGTTTTTTGCCCGGAGCGTTATGTGTTTCATGCGGTGATCCCGCAGGAGGAGGCGTCGCATTTGTTCAATCAACGGATTGTATCGGGGGAGGTGAGATTGAAGGGGAATGCGGAGCTGGGGTGGAAGGTGGAGCGGTTTCGCTTCATTCCGGCGGAGCAGGAGAAGTTGCCGAGTGCGGCGTTGGGGTGGAAGGGCGGGGGTGAGCTGGAGGTGGACCCGCAGGACCCGGAGGGGTTGAAGGCGAAGCGTTCCTTTTACAGTGTGCAGGCGGAGTTGGAGCGGGGTTCGGAGGGGATGTTGCGGCACAGGCGCAGTGGTTACATCAAGTTTGATCTGCCTTGGGAGCCGGTGTTTTGGCAGGTGTTGAGAGGGTTCCGGCAGATGTTGCAGCAGAAGCATTCGATCTGATGAAGGGGGAGATTTTTGATTATCATCGCAGTGCTGTGGCGGCGCCGCGCAAGCTGTATCAGGGAGCGGATGCCTGGTATGACCGAATGTTAGGCTGGTGGGAGCGGCGTCCGGGGCGATGGAAGGAGTTGGAGACGGAGGCTGCGCTGGTGGAGGAGCGGAGACGGAGCTTAGAGGACTGCTCGGAGGAGGAGTTGGACGGACATTTGAGGGAGCAGCGGTTGCGGGTGTTGGAGAGGGGTTGGAAGGAGCGGAAGGTTTTGCAAGAGGCACTGGCTTTAAGCGGTGAGGTGATGAGGCGGGAGAAGGGAATGACGCCGCACGGGGTGCAGATGGCGGGGGCGCTGGCCATGTCACGGGGCTGGCTGGCGGAGATGGCGACGGGGGAGGGGAAGACGTTGACGGTGACTTTGTGGGCAGTGGTGGCGGGGTGGCGGGGCCGCCCCTGTCACATTGTGACTTCGAACGATTATCTGGCCTCGCGTGACGCGGTGGAGATGGCGGGGGTGTATGGTCGTTGCGGGTTGAGGGTGGCGGCGGTGACGGGGGAGATGGATGCGGAGGCGCGGCGTGAGGCGTATGGGGCGGATTTGGTTTACACGACGAGCAAGGAGTTGCTGGCGGATTTTTTGAAAGATCGTTTGGTGTTGGGAACCCAGGCGCAGGCGGATTTGAGGTTGGTGCGCTGTTTTTCCGCGCCGGACAAGCTGGTGGATGGGGAGTTGTTGCAGCGGGGATTGCACACGGCGATCGTGGATGAAGCGGACAACGTGTTGATTGACGAAGCGGTGATCCCATTGAGGATCAGTCAGAAATATCGGAATGAAGGGCTGCGGCAGGCTTATGGGGCGGGCAGTGTGTTGGCGCGGGAGTGTGTGTTGGATGAGGATTATGTGGTGGAGAAGGAGACGCGAAGTGTGCATTTGACGCGGCGGGGACTGGAGAGGCTGGATGGGTGGCGTCCGCGCTTGCCGCTGGTGTGGCGGGGGAGGCGGCGCGGGGTGGAGTTGTTAGAGCAGTGCCTGGTGGCGCATGTTTTTTTTCATCGGGACAAGGAGTATGTGGTGCAGGAGGGGAAGATTGTGATTGTGGATGGGTTCAGTGGGAGGTTGATGCCGGACCGGAGTTGGAGCCAGGGTTTGCATCAGGCGATTGAGGCGAAGGAGGGGGTGGAGATGAGTGATCCAACGGAGACGCTGGCGAGTTTGAGTTTTCAGAAATTTTTTCGCTTATTCCGGCATTTGTCGGGACTGTCGGGAACGGCGTTGGAGGCGGCCGCGGAGTTCTGGCATATTTACCGGTTGCCCGTGTTGGCGATACCGACGCATCTGCCGAAGATCCGGGTGGAAGAGCGGGACCGGATGGTGGCCACGTTGGAGGAGAAGTGGCGGGAGGTTTGCGGGCGGGTGGAGCAGTTGCATGGGCAGGGCAAGCCGGTGCTGGTGGGGACACAAAACGTAGCCGAGAGTGAATTGTTAGGAAAAATGCTGGCGGAACGGGGCTTGGGTTTTCAGTTGTTGAATGCGGTGCGGTTTCAGGCGGAGGCGGAGATCGTGGCGCAGGCGGGGGGGCGGGGGATGATCACGATCGCGACGAACATGGCGGGGCGCGGCACGGACATCAAGCTGGGCGAGGGGTGCGGGAGTTGGGGGGGCTTCATGTGTTGTTGACGGAGCGGCATGAATCGAGGCGAGTGGATCGGCAGTTGTTTGGCCGGGCGGGGCGTCATGGGGATCCGGGGCACGCGCAGGCTTTTGTGAGTTTGGAGGATGAGTTGTTGAAGAGGCAGGGTTGGGGGCCCTTGACGCGGGGCCTGGCCTGGGTGTTGCGTCGCTGGCCGGTGTTGGGGCGTCCGCTGGCTGTTGGGTATTATGGATTGGCGCAGGCGCGGGCGGAGAGATCGGCCTATTTTCAGCGGAGACAGGTGATGAAGAGCGATACGCAGACGGAGGAGGCTTTGTCGTTTGCGGGGCGCGGGCTGGGGTGATGGGCGTGGAGCATGGGGCATGGGACATGGGACATGGGACATGGGACATGGGGCATGGGGCATGGGGCATGGGGTGTCATGGGAATGTAACAGTGCGTCTCTTGACCATGGGGAGTGGGACGACTTAGTGTTTTGCCTCGAATGAAGAAGCTTCCTGCTTATGCCGTGCTGGGTGCAGCCGGTTTGGTGGTGCTCTTGCTGATGGGACTACTTTCCCAAGGCAAGGAGTCCGGAGGCTTGCGTGCGGTGGAGGCCAAGGTTGAGGAGGGCAGACCTGTTCAAGTCAAGGTGGCTCAGGCAGCAGCGGTGGAAGGGCAGCAGAAGAAGGGAGCCAAGCAGAGCTTGTGCCGAAGCCTGTGATGCCGCCCGTTGCGGCGACGGTATCCGACCGGGACAAGGCGGAGTTCATGCGTCAGATCATCGAAGAATCGGAATATCAAAGCCGTGCGGAGTCGGCGGTGAAAGGGAAGAAGAAGGAACAGATTTTAAGTTTGCCCGAAGTGATTCAGATGGCGATTGTGAACAATTATGAGATGAAGATTGCGCGGATCGAGCCGGAGGTGAAACAGCGGGAGGTGGAGGCGGAGTGGGCGGAGTTTTCCCCGCGTTTGGAGTTGGGTGTTTCTCTGAGTCAGAGCAATGATCCGCAGAATGCGCAGGAGCTGGCGGCGACGGGGGGGAATCCGGCGGATATTTTAAATGGGCAGCCCCGTATTTTTTATGATGACCGCTGGGAGGGAGAATTTGGTTTGAGGGGGCGGACCCCGATTGGCTTGGAGTATGGCCTGGTCTTCCAAGGGTCGGCCCTGGAGAACACGACGAACCAGTCTTCGACGCTTTCACTGTTCAGTCCTGAGTTTGAGACCTTTGCCGGGGTGACCTTGAATCAGCCTTTGCTGCGTAATCTGGGATTTGACGCGCAGTTGAAGAATGTGCGGGTGGCGCGGGTGAATCGGGCGATTGCGGTGGCGGAGTTGAAGGAGAGGGTTTCGTCAAATCTGGCCCAGCTTCTGGATGCTTATTACAGTTATCTGGCCTCGTGGGAGGAGTGGCAGGCGCGGCAGAGCGGGATCGCGATGAGTGAAAAGGTGCGGGAACAGCAGTTGGATCAGGTGGAGCGCGGGGTGTTGTCGATGGCGGAGGTGGCGCAGGTGGAGATTGAGTTGAGTGAGAATCGGCGGGAGGCTTTTGAGGCGCGGAATCGGGCGACGGCGGCGAAGTTGGCGCTGTTGAAATTAATTTTAAATGAATTTGATGCGATGGATCCTGAGTCGTTTGTTCCGGTGGATCGTTTGGACGGGGAGATTCCGAGTTATAAGGTGGAGGAGTTGGTGCGTTGGGCGATGGTGAACCGGCCGGATTATCAGCGGGCGATGGAGGTGGCAAAGCGCGAGAATTTGGAGATCAAGTATCAGGAGAACCAGTCATTGCCACGTTTAGATTTGGAGGGGAGTTTTGGGTATAATGGATTGGATCGGGGATTTGGGGACAGTGTGGACCGGGCGGTGGACCGTCAGGGGGAGCAGTGGAAGGTGGGGGTGAAATTTTCGATGCCGATCGGGCCGAATCCGAACATCGACAAAGCGCGGGCGGCGCGGTTGCGCAAGGAGCAGGCGTTGTTGAACATCAAGGATGTGGAGACTTCGATCCACTTGGACATTCATTTTGCGTTGGAGCAGATGGAGGTGAGCAAGAAGCGGCTGCAGAGTGCGCGCAAGATGTTGCAGAGTGCGGAGACTTTGTTGACGAGCCAACAGGATCAGGTGGAGCGGGGCACGGCGAATGTGGATGATGTGGCGCGGGTTTATGTGGCGTATGTGCAGGCCAAGGCGGAACATGCGCGGGCCCTGGGAGAGGTGAGGCGGGCGGTGGCGCAGGTGTGGATGTCGAGTGGTCTGATGTTACATGAGACCAAGGTGACGATTGAGTCTTACTGAGGATGCGGGTTTGAGCGGGGGGAAGTCGTTGGTTTGTGAGAGGCGTTTGGGATGGCAAAGTGCGCCGGAGTTGGCGGGGCATCGGATCCGAGGTTTGGTGGTGGTGCCGATGGCTTGGCTGGCGCTGGAAGTATTGAAGTGGTGCCGGGAGGTGTTGCCCCGGAATGTGAATCCCCAGATCGTGGAGCTGAGAAAATTCAGGGGGATGACCTTGCCTGAGTTTGAGGAGGAGGAAGCGTTGTTTCGTTGGGAGTTGGAAGGCGGAGATGGGGAAGCGGGGGAGAGAGGGTGGGAACTGGCCATTCAAGATGAGCAGGGCAGGAAGCTTTATGAAATGAGGTTGGTGGGCAAGGCAGGTAGGGGAGAGAGGCCTAATTCTGAAATGTCAGGAGGCTGGACGAGACCTTGGGATGCGGTTTGGCTGTATGAACGGCGGGGTTTGTTGTTTCACCAGGGATTGTTTCGGACGATTGAACGGGTGCTGGTGTTGGGGGAGGATTTTGTGAAGGTGGAGTTGAAAATTCCTGAAGCGGCGCGAGTTGCGGGCAAGGTGCGGGAGGTGGTTTTGGATGCGGCGGTGCAGGCCCTGGCGTTGTGGGTATGGGACCGGAGTCGGGACACGATGTTGCCGAGTGCCGTGGGGGTGTTGGAGTTATGGCAGGCGGAGGAGTTGGGTTTGGCGAAGTGGGCGTGTGCGCGGATCCTGAGTCGGACGCTGTTGGAGGTCAGGGCGGATGCCTGGGTGGAAGATGGGGAGGGGCGGGTGTTGGCGGTGTGGAGAGACCTATGTTTGACGCGGGTGGTGGATAGCTGGGTGCTGAGTGACGAGGCGTGGGAAGAGAAGGGTGGCAGGGTGTGAGAGCTCGGGCTACGAAGATGACACTTCCCGGCCGCTTTGCAGCCACCCTCCTTTTTAGGAAGGACATGATGGTCTGCGGATATTTTGAGGATCAGTCTTTAATATTTAACAGTTTAAATTATTCTTGCAGGGTTCGACTGTTAAAAGGGTGGGAGTAGGAACTGAGGCTGGGTAACAAAAACTGGACTATGTTCGGTTGCTGGGAGAATATAAGGCTGTGTTGGTTGGAAAATTGATGATCGAACAGCGCGCAAAATAAGTTCTTAGTCCAAAAAAATCAAACACGGGAAAATGATAAATATTGATGACAGATCCCCTGTAATAAACTGAATTAGCTTATGAGTAGCATAAAAATAAATAGATATTTTATATTTCTTTTAAGCTGCTTATTTTCTTTGGTTGGCAGCCAAGCGGACGAAATCAAAAGTATGAAAGATGATATTTGTTTGCTGGCAGATGCGAGTCGTATCGAATCAAGTCGCATTTATGAATCAGGCGAGCCTTCTCTTTTGACGAGTTCCTTTAATAAAATTTTGAAAAGTAAGTCGGCAAAGGAAGATTTTGAGAAATTGTATAAGAATGGGAAAACAAATGCGGCACGCTTGTATGCGCTTACCGGGCTCCATCATATAGACAATAATCTTTATAGGGAATACGTTCAGCATATGGATTTAGAATCCAAAGTTGAGAGAATCTGGTTTTGCGGGACTGATGTATTAAAAGTTTCGGACATGCTTAATTTAATAGAAACCGGAAAAATGTTGGAGACATTCCAATGGGTTCCGAAGTCTGAAAAATAGATAATGTGCAATGTAGTAGATAACCCCTTTGTTGTGAAAAAGTTTTTTATGGGCTAGTGCGGATTCTTATGTTATTTTGTAGCATTGCCATTCTATTTCTTCTTATACCAGGATCGCTTATGATTATACATGTTTTGACTGTATCGAACCATAACTATAGCCAAGAGTTTCAAAATGAGTATGATAAGATATTTAAAATCGTCAGTATATTACTAACATTTTTTCTGGGAATTTTATTCTCCACTGGTATTTTTTTATACTTCCTAAGAGGAAATTTTAAAGATGAAAGTCTGAGATGTTTTTTGGTGAGGCATAGCAAAAGAAGCATTTTTGATTAGGACTGTTGCTTTTGGGGTCTGGTAATGTCCAATGGGGTCGGTCTACTACTTATACACTTTTGACAATTCCTAGACTGACCGCGGGTAGGCCTGAAGTATCACGAGGTTTTGAAATAATGGGGCGGAAATCCCTCGCTTTAGCGGGGCTGGTTTTGGTATTAGTTATAAAGCAAGCATAACGGAATTTCTGCAACGTTAGGATATCCGTGGGAAGCCAAAACAAATTGCATTCCCTGCCGGAAAAGCGCAGTCAGCCGGACGTTTGTGTCCGGCGCTATTCAAGCGGAAGACTTGCCAGCGGCCGGGGAGAAGGATAAATTACTTTTATGAGCGAAATTATCTTCGAGGTGCAGGAAGACGAAGTGGACGGCGGTTATGTTGCTTCTGCTTTGGGCCACGGTATCGTCACCCAAGGTGACACTTTGGAAGAATTGCGCGAGATGGTTAAAGACGCGGTGCACTGCCACTTTGGCGATGATGTTCCGGGCTCTATGCCCAAGGTGATCCGGCTGCACTTCGTGCGCGACGAAGTCTTGGCGGCGTGAAGATTCCCCGCGACAGCTCCGGGCAGGACCTGGTCAAGGCACTCCGCGTCCTGGAATATGAGCGCGTCCGGCAGGACGGCTCCCACATCCGCCTGACCACCTTGTTGGATGGCGAGTTCCATGTCACCGTGCCCAACCACAAGCCCCTCAAGGTTGGCACGTTTAAAAACATCCTCAAACTTGTCGCAGAACATCATCGCTTGACCCTCCCGGAGCTTCTGGAAAAGCTCGACTTGTAGTTGCCACCTCATAAATCATGCGGTCAGTTTACTGTTTTGAACATTTTTAGGTAAGGATAGTGCTGAAGATAGAGCATTTTCGTCTTAATTTGACGTAATTAGCTGTACAATTTAAGGGTTGGGCTGTACCCAACTAGGGATGAAAAGCTATAGTTTGGATTTACGGCA
>JAAUTS010000088.1 GCA_012031345.1 Blastochloris sp.
AGGAGTTGGGAAATTTGCAAAGCATCGTGGCGCGCAACATCAGGATCATCCTTGAGATGCCGGAGGGAGTGCGTCCGGTGGAAGTCATGGGTCATCCCGAGGTGGTGTTTAAAAACAATCGCGCGGAACTCGTTTTGCATGAGCACTACGCGGCGCAGCAGCGCGGTTTTTTGATTCGTTGTGAGGTGTTGAAGCCCCAAGGCAAAAGTCAGGAGCTGGCCCGGGTGACCCTGCGTTATCAGGATGAGGTGGCCGGGGTGTCGCGCGAGGATTCCATGCCGGCCGCACGGAATGGACGGAGGATGCGAAGAGTTCCCTGGCCAGTGTGAATGTGGCGGTGAATCAGCAGGCGGCGATGGCTCGTAATGTGTCCGCACGGGAACGGGCTCTGGCCCTGGCGGATGCAGGCCAGTCAGCGGAGGCGGCGCAGGTGTTGGAAGAACAGGTTCGTATGAATGTCGCATTGCCGAGTTATGCGAAGGATGAAAAGTTGATGCGCGACAATGAACGGCTGGAGGCGGCGGCTTCTGAACTGGAAAATGCGGGCAGTCTGGGGCGGGCGGGACGCAAACAGTTCCAGTATGAAAGTTATGAGCAGAAAAAACAGAGGTAAGGGAGGCGGCTTGGGTTTTGAGTTTTGGGCTCCGGGCGGCGATGACCCGGAGCCTGATCTCTGTTTTTCCTGGAAACAGTTTTCTTCTCCCACTTCGTTCTGTGCCCGTGGGGCGCCCTGTGATAAACAGGATGAGCCTTATCTGGGTTTGGGATTTATTTGTGAAAAAAACAGCCATCCTTTTTGTTGTGGGCGTATTTTTGCCTGCCTTGGTCCTGGGTGTGCTGGCCCTGCAATCCGCCCGGCAACAAGGCGTGTTGTTGGCCGACCAGGAAGCCAAGCTCCGTCAGCAGGAGGCGGATAATCTGGCCGCACAACTGGCCCTGGCCCTGCGCATCGAGCATGAAACCTTTGTGAAGGTAGTCGAAGCTTTTCTTGGCTGGATGGGCCCGGATGAGCTCTCGACGGACTTTAATCGTATGTTGGCGAGTCGTTGGCAGAGAAAAAGTGTCGGTTTTTGTGTCAGCACGGAAGGGAAAATTCTTTCCCCCAACGACTTGGCTTACGGTGTCGGTTCCCAACGTGAGGCAATGGAGTTTATCGAAGACAACGCCGCTTTTTTGAAGGGACGTGTCACGGCGGAGGTTTATCCCACGCAGTCCGAATCGCTGAGCGGAGTGCAGCAGGCACTGCGGCTGTCAAACATCGGCAAGGTGGAGGAGTTGTCTGAGGCTCGTTTGAAAAACGAGTTGGAGCTGGAGCAGAAACAAAAGCGTCGGGAGTTCTCCCAGGCACCCGAACCGGAGGAACAAGCAGGAGCAGTCGCGGAGGATAAGCCGGGGTATGCGGCGCAGAGCGTTCAACAACAAGCGCTTCCTGAAGCGAGATCTGCGGGACGGGAGGAAGAGGCCGGAGCCAAAGATGCGGACTTGAAGCAGCAGGTGGTGACGTCCCAGCCCCAGCGTCGCCAGCGTGATGCGGAGGTCTCCTACAACATTTTGCGTAAAGTTGCCCCGGAGCGTGTGCAGGTTTACGGCAAGGATGAGGCCCTGAAGCTGGGCTCCCAGTTGGTGACCTCCACGTCCCGTTTCAGTGAGTTGGTGGCGGGACAGCGCAGCGGGATACTTTCGCGTTTTGTCAATGATCGGCTGGAGATTTTGTTTTGGTTTCGATCCGAGTCGCGACCTGACTTGGTGTTTGGCGCCAGACTGCTGCCGGAGGATTGCCGTGATCTGATGACGGCGGTGTTGCGGGAGTCGGGCCGTGGGCAGGATCCGGTGGTTCGGGTGGTGTTGGATGATCGTGCCCGTCCCTTTGTCCGCTCGGATGAGAGCTTTGAAGCGAATTGGCAGCGGCCTTTTGTTGCGGCGGAGGTGGGGGAAATTTTACCGCATTGGGAGTTGGGTCTGTATTTGCGGGACGGAGAGCAGATCAACCGGGCGGCGGATCAGGCCGGTTATGCGCTGATGGGATTGATCGCCCTGGCTCTGGGGGCGATTGCTGTGGGTGGAGGTTTGATGGTGGCGGACACGCGACGTCAGTTGGCCTTGGTGCAGAAGAAGACGGATTTTGTCTCCAACGTGAGTCATGAGTTGAAGACGCCGCTGACGTCGATCCGGATGTTTGCCGAGCTTTTGCAGGGGCCGCCCGGCCAGGACGAGGAGAAGCGGGGTCATTATTTGCGGATCATCACGGTGGAGGCGGAGCGGCTGACGCGGCTGATCAACAACGTGTTGGATTTTGCCCGCATGGAGCGGAAACAAAGGATCTGGAACAAGCAGGAATTGGATTTGTTTGAAGTGATCCGCCGGGTCTGGGAGGGACAACTTCTGCATCTGGAACAGCAGGGGTTCCGGGCATCCTGGCAGGCGGAGGAGGGGCCGTATCCGGTCTGCGGGGATGCGGATGGTCTGGCCCAGGTTTTGGTTAATTTATTATCCAATGCAGAAAAGTATTCCGGGGAAGGCCGGGAGATTGAATTGTGGAGCCGGACAACGGGGAACGGCACGGAGATGGAAGTCTCGGTGCTGGATCGGGGCCTGGGTGTGCCCAAGGGGGAGGAGCGGAGGATTTTTGAACATTTTTTATCGCGCCCACGACTCACTTTCCAGTGGCATTCAAGGTTCGGGGCTGGGCCTGACCTTGGCGCGTCGAACGGTGGAGGAGCATGGAGGGACTTTGGTTTGTGAACGACGCGAGGGGGGCGGCACGGTGTTCCGTATGACCTTGCCCCTGAGTCGGCGGCGGCAGCCGGAAGGAGAGAAAGTTTTATGAAGAAAAAAATTCTGATTGTTGAAGATGATCCCCATATCCGGCTGGGCGTCTGCGATGCCTTGTCCGCGGAAGGCTATGAAGTTGTGGAATTACCCGCAGGAAACAAGGTGCTGGTCACGGTGCGCGAACGGAAGCCGGATTTGATCCTGTTGGATTTGATGTTGCCGGGAAAAAACGGTTACGACGTTTGCCGGGAGTTGCGGCAGGAAGAAATCCGAACCCCGATCATCATGTTGACCGCCAAGGGCCAGGAAATCGACAAGGTGTTGGGCCTGGAGTTGGGCGCGGACGACTATGTGACCAAGCCCTTTGGTTTGCGGGAACTGTTGGCGCGGATTCAGGCGGTGCTGCGTCGTGGCGGAACGTCGGAGAAGGTCGCGGCGGAGGAAAAGGTGCCCAGGGAGATTGTATTTGGAGATCTGCGGCTGGAGCCTGCAACGCTGCGCGGCACACGTGGTGCGGTGCCCTTTGAGTTGACTCCCAGAGAGTGCAAGGTGCTGCTTTACTTGTATGCACGCGCGGGGGAAGCCGTTTCGCGTGACGATTTGTTGAACCGGGTCTGGGGCACGGATTATTACGGAACAACACGGACTCTGGACCAGGTCATAGTGAAGTTGCGCCAAAAGCTGGAGAAAAAACCCTCCGAACCAAGGCACTTGGTGACGGTCCACGGTCTGGGGTATCGGCTGCAATTAAGTTAAAACAAACCCCCAAGGTCAACATGGCATTGACCTTGGGGGTGTTGTCAAATGATCTAAGCTTCGACTCAATCTCTACGAAGCAGCAGGGGCAGCAGATAGTAGAGCATGTAGAGCAGGGAGGTGATGAAGGCGGCGACGTAGGTCAGGGCGGCGGCGTCGAGAACCTTGCGCACTCCGGTCTCTGCTTCCTGAGATCCGAGGAAGCTCATGCGATTCAGGATGGTGGTGGCGCGCTTGGAAGCGTCGAATTCGACAGGCAAGGTGACCAAGTTGAAGAGCATCATGATGCCCCAGCCTCCAGCCATCAGCATGAGGTAAACGTCATAACCGAAGGGCAACACGCCACCCAAACCTCCGGTGAACAAACCGATCAGAGGCAGCCAGGTGATGACTTGGTTGGCATAGTTGGTAACCCCCACGGAAGCCATGCGCCAGGTGAGAGGTTTGTAGGCAATTTTGTGTTGGATGGCGTGACCGCATTCGTGAGCGGCGACCCCCAGGGCCGAGGCGGAGTTGCCATGAAAGTTGTTGGAACTCAGGACCAGACGCTTGTGCATCGGATCGTAGTGGTCGCCCAGGAATTCGTTGGATTCGACGATTTCGACGTCGTCAATTCCAGCCGCTTCCAGGATACGGGCGGCACAACGGGCACCCGTGTAGCCGGAGCCGGCGGGGACTTCACTGTATTTGGCGTAGGTGCTTTTGACTTTGGCCGCCGCATAAAGCGAGATGGCCATGGTGACGACGAAGATGGCGATGAATAGAATCATAGAATTATCCTTTAGTTAATGTGGTAACAACTTATCCAGAGTTTTTCCGCCTGCAAGGGGAATTGGGTGAACATTGAGTGACAAGGGGGGGATGAAGTGCCAAGACGCGAAGGGCGCGAGGAAGTAATTTCATATGGATGGAGTTTCGTAAGATGCGGATCATTCGTTGCAAAGTTCTTTTTCCATGACAAGTTGGCAGCGTCTCAAACTAACTGAACTCAACCCAGGAATTATCTCATGAAAACCTTAGATCTCATCGACACTGACCGCTCTTTTGTTCATCGGCTTATGGCCCTTTGGCGCAGCTCAGGCTCAATCGCCGGCCTCCAGCGTCACCATCACGGAAGCGGAGGTGCTCAAGGCGCAAAAAGCGTGGGGTGAGGCGTTGATCGGGATTTCGGATGCTTTTGAAAAGGGAGGCATCAAGCAGGCTCAGGCCAAGGCGGAAGCGGTGTTGGACGCAGCGTATGGCTACAATTTGGGTCCTGTCTTGTTCAAGCCCACCCTGAGTGAGGTGCCTCAGACCTTCCGCACGACACGGGAGGGGGCCTTGGCCTACTTCGTGGGACAGAATCCGAAGTTCCCGGGAGACTCCGGGTTTGCGCTGAAAGGCTGGAAACAGTATGGGTTCGAGAATGCCGCCGTCTCCATCCATGGAGATGTGGCCATGACCATGGGGAAGGTCCGTCTGACCAACAGCAAAGGTGAGGTTACCGAGGTGGACAAAACTTGGGGCTTCAAGAAGGGTCAGGATGGAACTCTCCGCATCATTCTGCATCACTCCTCTTTGCCATATCAAAAAAATAAATAAGGCCTTCTCTGGCGTTTCACAGAAACGCCCCACCTAGAGTTGGCTGAGGCAGGATTCCGTTTTAATGCGGTTTCCCGGACGGGAGTTTCGCTTTCCATTGCGTTCTGGCATGGGATGGGCTACTTCGTTAGAACTTATGGCTCAACCTGACTTTGTAAAAACCGGCTTTGCCAAAATTGATCGTGACTTGGCCTTTATGGTGGGCTGTTTCCATGACGTGCTGGTGGATCTGGGGGAGAAGGAAATCGCCCAGGCCCTGCCCTTCCTGCACTCGGGTAAAGCTGCGACCAAGCCGCTTCCGCACCGTTTCTCCAGCCGCCTGATGCAAGCCTATGGCGTGGTCTTCCAACTCCTGAACATGGTGGAAGAAAATACCGCCGCCCAGATGCGCCGGGCCCGCGCCAGCCTGCCGCGTAAGCAGGACGAACCCGGCCTCTGGACTTCCTACCTGAAACAACTCAAAAAAAGCGGGCTCAAGGAAAAGGAAATTGCCGAGGTGCTGCGGGAGGTGCGGGTGGAGCCCGTGCTGACCGCCCACCCCACCGAAGCCAAGCGCTCCACGGTTCTGGAGCAGCATCGGGCTTTGTATCTTCTGTTGGTTTCGCGTGAGAACAGCATGTGGACCCCGGCGGAACTTGATGGCATACGTGAGGAAATCAAGGTCGCTCTGGAACGGCTTTGGCGCACGGGTGAAGTTTTGCATGAAAAACCCAAGGTGGCCAAGGAGCGACAAACCATCACCTATCATCTGCGGGAGGTTTTTCCCAATGTGTTGCCACGTCTGGATCTCCGCCTGCGTCAGGCTTGGCAAAAGGCCGGGCTGGATCCGAAATGGTTGCAAAGTCCGGAGCAGTTGCCGCAACTTTCCTTCGGCACCTGGGTCGGAGGAGACCGGGACGGACATCCCCTGGTCACGGATGAGACCACGGTGGAAACCCTGAATGAGCTGCGGCTTCAGGCGCTCTTCATTCTGCAACGTCGTCTCAGTCAGCTCCCGCGCATTCTGAGTCTTTCCGAGCATCTGCATCAGGTGCCGGACAAGTTCAAGACCGAGGTGCAAAGCCTGGCCCGGGACATGGGAGAGCGGGGCGAGGCCTGTTTGCGGCGCAATCCCCGCGAGCCCTGGCGTCAACTAGCCAACATCATCCTGGCCAAGCTGCCTCTGCACTCCGGGGATTTGACCGAGGTTCATCAAGCCAGAGCGGATGAATGGCCCGGCTGCTATCGTTTCCCCCGCGAGTTGCTGGCCGATCTGCGCTTGCTGCGCGATTCCCTGGTTAAGATTGGTGCCTCCCGCATTGCCCACTCGGACATCGATCCCATCATCCGCCAGGTCCAGACCTTTGGTTTTCACTTGGCGCGACTCGACATCCGTCAGAACAGTCAGTTCCACGACAAAGCCATGAGTCAGTTGATGACGGCGGCCGGTTTGGACGGGGATGATTTTGGCAACTGGACGGAAAAAGATCGTCTGAATTTCCTGACCCGGGAGCTTCGTTCTCCGCGACCCTTTCTCCATGCCGACTCTGAGGTTGGCCCGCAGGCGGATGCGGTGTTGCGTTGCTACCGGGCACTGGCTGCGCACATCAAGCGGCACGGCGGCAGCGGGCTGGGGTCGCTCATTGTCAGCATGACCAAGCGCGTGTCGGATCTTCTGGTGGTCTATGTCCTGGCGCGGGAGGCCGGGCTGGCCACTTACACGACCAAGGGATTGACCTGCTCCCTGCCGGTGGTGCCACTTTTTGAAACGCTGGATGATTTGCAAAACAGCTCAGGCATTCTCAGGGCGTTTTTGGAACACCCCATCACCCGCGCCACGCTCAAGCATCAAAACAAAGTCCGGCAAGAGGAGTTGGATGAGCATCATGCCTTGAACAGTCGTCCGGTGCAGCAGGTCATGATCGGTTACAGTGACAGTAACAAAGACGCGGGCATCCTGGCCAGTCAATGGGGCTTGCATCAAACCCAGAAGGAATTGCAGCAGGCGGGCGAGGATCATGAGGTGAAGATCCGCTTCTTCCACGGACGGGGAGGCACCATCAGTCGCGGAGCCGGTCCCACCGACCGTTTTCTGGGAGCCCTGCCCAACGGGGCCCTGGGTGGGGACTTGAGGGTGACGGAGCAGGGGGAAACCATCTCCCAAAAATACGCCAACCAAATCACGGCTGTTTACAACTTGGAACTGTTGTTGGCAGGAACCACTGGAGTCACCCTCCAGCATCAATATCGACCCAGAGATTACAGCCGCTACGAACCTTTGGCGGCGGAGCTTTGTCAGTTCAGCTCGGAGTTTTATCGCGCCTTCATTTTGGCGGAGGACTTCATTAACTTCTACGGCCAAGCCACCCCGATCGATGCGCTGGAGCAGAGCCGCATCGGCTCCCGGCCTTCGCGCCGGACCGGAGTTCGGTCCTTGGAGGATCTGCGGGCTATTCCCTGGGTTTTTAGTTGGAACCAATCACGCTTTTATGTTCCCGGCTGGTTTGGCGTGGGCTCGGCCTTGGAAAAGTTGGCCCAGCAGGGAGACAGTGCTTTTGAGACCTTGCAAGAGGCCGTGAAGGTCTGGCCCTATCTGCGTTATGTTCTGACCAATGTGGAAACCAATCTGGCCAGTGCGGATCTCAGCATCATGGAAGACTACGCCTCCCTGGTCGAGGACACCAAACTCCGCGAACGTTTCTTCTCCCTGATCGCTTCCGAATATCGGCGCACCCGCCGGATGTTGGATCGACTCTTCGGTGGTCAAAGCCTGGAGAAGCGGCGTCCCCGCATGGTAGCCACCTTGAAGTTGCGTGAGGAAGCGTTGGCCACTTTGCACGTTCAACAAATCAGTCTGCTACGCGAGTGGCGCAAACTGCGGGTCCGGGAGGATCATAGCGCCGCCAACGAGTTGCTGCCGGATTTGTTGCTCTCAGTCAACGCCATCGCAGGCGGCCTGCGCACGACGGGGTAGAGTGATTTTTGATTTCTAAGGTGTGCGGAGCTGGCTGTCGAAATAATAGAAGCTCTTGGCCATAAAATTTGAAGAATTGAGCCAAGATAAGGCTAGAGTGTTATCACATTAATCAGACCCTTGCTGCTGTAGGGCGTCTGGCACAGACGGCTTTCTTGCGTCAGTTTAATTCAGCCTTGCTGTAGATCAAAATGTGGACAATAAAATAAAGCAGAGATTCAAACTGTGCGATGTAGAAGAGTGGCCCCTGACACTCCAAGAGAATTCTGTTTGTTCAAGAGGCCGGGAGACTTGCAGCCCAAATAAAATCCTCTTCACTGAGAATCTTTTTGAAGTCCTCGTCTTCCTTAGCTTGTTGGAGTAAATCCCTTTTTAAGTAAATTGCATATTGAAGGTAAATAAGACACTGTTCCCGATCCCCTAGGCTGCAGTAAGCCGAAGCAATATTGTAATAACAGCCTGGATACTCAGGCCTTAGTTCCAGAGCTTTGGCATAATGGGGAATAGCTTCCGCCGGACGTCCCGCCCGGTCTAGAGCAACACCCAAATTGAGATAAGCCTCTTCGCATTCGTCATCCAGCTCAATGGACTTGCCAAAGGCTTGTATCGCAGCTTCATGATCTTTTTTCCCCAAGCAGGCATGGCCCAAAAGTTGCCACGCCATGGAATTATATGACTCATGTTCCAGTAATTTGCGGGCAATACTCTCCGCTTTGTCATAGTTTTTCTTATCCAAGCATTCGAAACCATTTTTCAAGTTCAAACCTGGAAGAATGCAATGTCTCAAGACCCGGAAAAGTGCCAAGGGGAGTCGAAAAATCAGTTTGAAGAGGGAAAGCACCACCAGCTTGAACAAAAAAAAGAAACCCAGAGAGGACCTTTTGGTGTCCCAGCCATCAAAAAGACCTCCGTTCTCCTGGGCCAGTTGAATCAGCAAATTTCCGATGTCAGTCAACCTGGATGGATCGGGGATAAAAGTGCCCTCCACCCAACAAAGCATGTTGCCATCCTCCGCGGCAGATTTATCAACATCGACTTCCAGGCCTAAGTTAGATCGGATTTGAATCGCGCAAGACTCAGCCAGATCTTGGTTTGGTAAATATAGAAAAAAATTGAAAGAAACAGGCTTAGAGCAGGAAATCTTGTTTTGCGCCAAAAGATTCAGAACCTCTTGAGCAAAAGCCTCACCAGACTCATAAGGAGCTTTTTTTTCGACTAAACCCATAATGGATTCCTTTCAAACGCAGATGTTCTAAGAAAAGTTGAAGAATCAGACTGTGCTCGGGATTACTAAGCGGCTTTTTGATCTGTAGCAAGAACGGTTTTTTGTTATGTTAGGAGCTTCGATTAGATCACGTTGAGATTTCCCCTTTAAATAGATTTCTGACAACTGCTTCGTTCTGAAGTGGGTAGCTTGCTACGCCGAAGCACGCTGAAAGAAAAGGGTTTTAAAACAAATTCTTTGCGAGCTTGGCGTCGTGGCGGTTCACTTTTAGTGAATCCCAGTTTTGGGTTGGCCGCCCCCTTAGGGAGACCCCGATTTAACCGCCAAGACGCGATGACCGCGAAGAAAGAAAAAATAAATTACTCTGCTCTGTAAAAGAACAGGCTTTCTTCGAGATCTTTGTGTCTTTGCGGTTTGATGACCTTTAATCAGCGGTTCCTCAGAGGCCGCACTTTTTAAAGGTTTCGTCCACGTGGCGGAAGTGACGGTCCAGGGAGCAGATTTTTTTCAGTTCGGCGGCGGGGATGATTTGGGTCAGTTCAGCATCTTCCAGCAGGTAACTGAGGAAGGGACGCCCCTCCCCGCGCCAGCAGGCCATGGCGTTGCGCTGCACGGTCTCGTAGGCCAGACGTCGCTCCATGCCGCGGTCGGTCAGGGCTAGCAGCACGCTCTGGGAAAAATACAGGCCACGGGTGATGTCGAGATTCTTCCTCATGTTTTCCGGGTAAACGATCTGGCGATCCACCAGATCGGTCAGCTTGGCCAGCATGTAATCGAGCAGGATGGTGGAGTCGGGCAGGATGATCCGTTCGGCGGAGGAATGGGAGATGTCGCGTTCATGCCAGAGGGCGACATTTTCCATGGCCGCCACGGCGTTTCCCCGAATGACGCGGGCCAGGCCGCTGAGGCGTTCCCCGATGATGGGGTTGCGTTTGTGCGGCATGGCGGAGGAACCCTTTTGGCCGGGGGAGAAATATTCCTCTACTTCGAGCACTTCGGTGCGTTGCAGGTGCCGGAACTCGGTGGCCCAGCGGTCAATGCTGCTGGCGATGAGGGCCAGGGTGGTCAGGAAGTGGGCGTGACGATCCCGTTGGAGGATTTGGGTGGAAATGTTGGCGGCTCGCAGACCGAGGCGTTTGCAGACATAAGCTTCAACGCGCGGATCAAGGTGCGCGTGGGTCCCGACGGCGCCTGAGATTTTGCCAACGAGGATGTGCTGGCGAGCTTCCTTAAGACGTTCGAGCGCCCGTCCGAATTCTTCATACATGAGGGCCAGTTTGAGTCCGTAGGTGACAGGTTCTGCATGGATTCCATGAGAGCGTCCGATCATGGCAGTGCGTTTGTATTTCCGTGCCTTTTTTGCAACAACTTTCCGCAGGGCCAACAAGTCCGCGAGAAGAATATCGGCCGCTTCGCGCATTTGCAGAGCCAGAGTGGTGTCGAGCAGATCGCTGGAGGTCAGCCCCTGGTGAATCCAGCGCCGGCCGGGCCGACATAGGTGGCCACGTTTTCCAGAAAGGCCAGCACATCATGCTGGGTTCGCTCCTCGTTTTGGCGCACCTGTTCGATGTCGAAGTCCGCTTTTTTACGGATGAGGAGGGCGTCTTTTTTGGGAATGAAACCGTAGTGGGCCATGCCTTCGCAGGCCAAGACTTCGATTTCGAGCCAGTGACGAAGTTTGGCTTCTTCAGTCCAGAGGGCAACCATGGCGGGGCGAGAATAACGTGAAATCATGGAGGATTTAAACGTGAGAGGGCGGGGAACGCGAAGCAAATTTTTGGGCCTAAGAGGCTGTCTAAAAAGTGGCTCAAGGCAAACTTTCTGCGAAAAATTCCTTCCTGCGTTGTTGCTCCTCAGTTGCGTATCCTTGTGGATATGCGCCTTCGTCGCTCCTAGCCGGACGAAATTTTCTCTTGAAAGTTTACCTCGCCCACGTTTTAGGCAGCCTCTGAGGAAAGTTGGGGAAAGAAGGTGGGAAAGGTTGTAGTTTGGGCGGCATCCACTAGTTTGAGCTGATGAGGCTTTCATGGAATTGAACGGGGAAGCGGACAGGGAAAAGGCATTTCAGCGCCCGGCGTTTTACTGGGGGGAGCTGCTCCAGATTTTACGGGGGGCCTGGGTTCTGTTGTGTCGGCATTGGAAAAAGATTCTGATCGCCGGACTGATAGTGGGAACTTATGTGGTTTTGAGCTGGTCGCGGGACCGGGATTTTTGAATTGGGTGCAGCTCTGGGATTGGGATGGGGCGAAGGAATTTGCCCGCGGGGTCAGTTTCTGGGGGGATTTTTTGACCAGCACGGTGCCGCTGGCACTGCTGCTGTGGGTCCTTGGTTTTTTTGGAAAACGACCCACCTGGCGTCGGGCGGCTCTGGCTTGTTTGCTCGGAGCCATGTTGGCGGGTGCCACGGCCAATGTCTTCCGCCTGACCTTGGGTCGGCCCCGGCCCAGCGCGGAATTACCGGATGGTTTTTATGGTCTGCAAAACGGGCCAAGTATCACGGCTTTCCCTCCGGTCATGCCGCCACCGCCTTTGGCACCGCCACGGCTTTGGCGGTTTATTATCCTCCGGTGGGGATCCCCGTGCTGGCCGGGGCGGGTTTGGTCGGCTGGTCGCGCATGAAATTGGACCGGCACTTTCCGAATGACATCGTCGTAGGGGGATTGATCGGAATCGTTTATGGTTTGTTGTTGGGTTCAGCCGCCCGCAAACCGGCGGCAGGTTCCTCCCAGTCACGCCAATAGGCGTCGAGAACCACCCAACTGGCCCGGGCAAAATTAACGCCGACCACGCGACGATGTTGGTAGTCGTCGAACAAGGTCGGCTCCGGCACGGCGGGCAGGGAGTCGCGCAGGAGTTGGTCGGTTCTTATTTCCAAGGCGGGCAGGAGGAAGAGCGGGGCTTGTTCCTGGGGGCCTCTCTCGCGCAGAAAGGCGTCATCGGCCACCAGATCCCAGGCTTGGCCGCTGTAGAAGACCAGGCCGGGTTCGTGAAATTTCATGGAGAGGGGCTTGACTGGACTGGCCGGGTTGATTTTTTCAAAGACAGGCTTCAAGGCCACGATGGGGGAGAGGGGTCGAAAGCTGGATCCCAGAAGGAAGCCGCCGATCACTATCAGGGCCAACCCGGCGGGCAGGCGCAGAGATAGCCGATGGGGGAAGGCCAGAGCTACCAGACACATGCCAGCGAGCAGACAGAGCAGGGCCAGAAGAACTCCGGCCAGCAGAAGGCCCATGGGTTTGGTGAGCAGAAAGAGCGCGGCCAGGGTGACGAGGCTGAACAATCCAAGCGCGAGGCGGGAGAGCCAGACGCTCTCTAGTTTCTGGGCCAGAAACCAACCCACCAGCAGGAAAAAGCCGGGAAAGCCGGGGAGAATGTAGTGGGGCAGTTGGGTGGCGTAGAAGGTGAAGATCAAGACCGGAGCCAGACACCAGGCGAGGGCGAAGAGCAGCACGGGGTCCTTGGTTTTACGCAGCAAGGGAGTCAGGGGAATGAGCAGGCCGCACCAGGGGAAGAGGCTGATCCAACAGCTGATGAAATAATAAAAGGGCAGAGGAATTCTTCCGTTCAACGCGGTGGCGCCGCGCTTGATCACATGATCGCCCATGCCGGAGTCCCAGTAGGCGCCCTGGGTTTGCAGCAGGGCGGGCAGTCCCCAGAGAGACAGACCCAGCAGACAAAGAAGCAGACCGGAAGGGAGTTGCAGACGCCGGAGAGCCAAGGGTTGACGGCCGGAGAACAACCACCAAAGCAGCACGGTGATGAGAGGCACGACCCATGCGATGGGACCTTTGGCCAGGAAACCCAGGGTCAGCGAGGCGTAAAGGATCCAATACGACGAACTCCAGGGTTTGAATTCTTTGCGGCTCAGCAGGCGCAGAATCATCCATTGGGCCAGGCAAACAAAAAAGATCATGGGCATATCGGCCAGACTCAGACGACCGTGGATGGACACTTGCAAGCAGGTCAACCAAGCCAGCGCAGCGTAAAAGCCAGCCTTTAAACTCAGGAATTCCCGGCCCATCGCCAGAAGAAGCAGGGCCGTGCCCACGGCGAAGACGATGGAGTGCAGGCGGGCACCCAATTCAGAAATGCCAAACAGCGCATATCCCCCGCGCATCAACCAGTAGGTGAGAGGGGGTTTGTCGAAGCGATAAGCTCCATTGAAAGTCGGGATGACCCAGGAACCTGAGTCCATCATCTCCACCGTGGCTTGGGCGAAGCGGGGTTCGTCCCGGTCAATCAGGGCAGGGACCAGGAGCCGGGAAGGAGGAGACAGAATCCGAGCAGGATGATAATGCAGGCGCAGCCACGGAGATCGGAGCTGAGCCCGGTCCATTTCTCAGAAAGGGCGCGGAAGGATGGCAACATGGAACCTGAGAGTTCATCTCAAGCGGGCTCTGAGATCAAGGGGAAAGCCGTTCGATCTGCCAGGCTCCGTCGCTTTGACGCAGGTAAACAAAACGATCATGGAGGCGGTTGGCGGAGCCTTGCCAGAACTCGATCCGTTGCGGGACCACCCGATAACCGCCCCAAAAATCCGGGAGCGGAATTTCCCCGGAAGCGAACTTGGATTTCATTTCCTCGAACTTCATTTCCAGAAATTTGCGGGAAGGGATGATGGAGCTTTGCTGGGAAACCCAGGCGCCCAGCCTGCTGCCGAAGGGACGACTGGCGAAGTAGGCCAGGGATTCCGCCGTGGAGATTTTTTCCACCGGCCCGGAGATGGAGACCTGACGTTCCAAGGGAAGCCAGGGGAAGAGCAGTCCGGCCTGGGGATTTTCAGAAAGATCCCGGGCCTTGTGGCTGGTGTAGTTGGTGAAAAAACAAAGCCCCGTTCATCGAAGGCTTTGAGTAAAACCGTGCGGACACTCAGATTGCC
>JAAUTS010000089.1 GCA_012031345.1 Blastochloris sp.
TGCCAGCCTCCAGGCGCCTTAGTTCCAACTTCCTTTGATATTCCGTCAATCCATCGCTTGGTTTCATCCTACTCAGACAAGCATGGACTGTACCAATTCCTTACTTCCTTGTACAAAGATCAGTAGTAGTGTCTTTATCACATTGATATGAGTTTTCTTCTTCTGGGGTCTTCTACGAGTTTTCCTATTTCTTGAGCCTCGTTTAGACTCTCTTAGCTGGTGTTACACCTAGACGTTCGACAGATAATCATTTTCGTCTCCCAGCCCGCAATTTAACATTAAGATATGCCTGTAATCTTCGAGGAAGATGGATATAAGTTTCTTATTTAAAGTAACGAACACCTCCCGATTCACGTCCATGTCAGATATGGCGGCGGTGAAGCCGTATTCATTATTGATGATCCCGTTAGTCTCAGGAGTCATCTGGGTTGAAAGTGAAGGAACTGGCGAAAGCAGAAAGACTTGCGGAATCCCACCGTGAAGAGATAATTCAGTCGTGGCATGAGCACATTACTAGACAGGGCTAGAACCGCCGTTTATTCAGGCGGATATATCCTTTTTTCCATGGATAGTGGAGTAGAGATTAAGTTCCCCGTAGCAGGTAATTCACGCCTCTCGGTCAGCACTCCTGAACAGCTCAATCATATCGAACTCTCCCCTTTCGGTATCCATTGGCCCGATCTGAACGAAGACCCTTCTTTCCGTGGTTTGGCAGAAAGAAACTATGGGCAGAAAATTGTCGAACAAGCCCATTAAACTAACTCGCTAATCGCTCGCCGCTCATGAGCGACTTTTGATAAAACTATGAAACCCGACATCGAGGGCTACTGGACCTTGCCATCCGGGATTTTACCAGACCAACAGGATATCATGCACATTCAGGCGGGTAGAATCGTGCACCTTGTAACCATAGAGAATGAACCTCTTAAAAGAATCCCCATGATCTTATGGTTTGAGGCGCAAAGTGAAGATACTTTTATTGTTAGAAATCGTCCAAAATCTGTAGCATGGACTGTCGCGATGCGGAGAGACGGCGCGGACTTAATGATTGTTAACAGAAAACAGGTTTTCAGATGTTTGCGACTGCCGGACTCAGGGGTTCCAGCATGGTTCCAGACTGAACTGGATCATGCCTACATTAAAATGGACAGTATCGAAAAGCAGATCATCGAATCAGCAAGCCAAGCTCAGGGCTCCCAAAAGACTCCTTTGAACTAAAGACCCGTTGATTAAAGGCAATTAACCACAAAGACACCAAGGTCGCGAAGAAAGCTGTTTTTTACAGAGGAATTTATTTTTCTATCTTAGCGGTCATCGCGTCTTAGCGGTTAAATCAGTATCCCCCTAAGCGCTTGACGAAGCGCACACTTTAACGCACGTTTTTTTCATGCAGACAGTATCGGCAACCATAGCACGTTCCACTTCGCCCCACGCGCAGGCATCGGTAATCTCGGACCTTAGCAAAAAATGAAACCTCTAGTTCTTACGACCCTTATTCTTCGTAGCTTTTCCTTGATTTTTGCCTGGATGTCGCTGACAACTCTGTATTCGCTTCACGATAACTACAGCAATTATACCCTTCAGAATACCTTCGAGACGATAACAACCGCCTTGTCCGCCCTGGAAAGCCAGGAAATTGAACCAGAACTTCCGAAAACCATGCCCAAAATAATCTGGATCGGTTTCATTGCCTACGCTCTTCTTTTTGCAGGTTGCTCCGTATGTTTATGGCGCTTCGCCATCCCGCTAGGACGACAATTTCTCAAAGGCACGGAAGAAAGCTAAGCGTCTCAGCCCGCCAACACGGGAATTGCGTGGCTGACCTTGGTTGAAAATAGTCTGTTGCCACCTTAGTAGCCGAAGTTTAAGATAATTTCATGATCCAGCCGATCTCAGAACTTCAAAAGCTGCCCATCCATGAACGTCTCCAATTGGTCGAAGACCTCTGGGACAGCATTGCATTGGAAGACCGTGATTGGGTTGTGCCGCAGTGGCAGAAAGAGGAACTCGACCGCCGCGCAGAAAAATTTGAGGCCAACCCTGGTTCAGGCATTCCTTGGGAGATCGCAAAAGCCATCATTCGTGGCCAGCATGCCTAAGCCGATTATTTTTCTACCGGAAGCACTGCTGGAAGCCAGTGAAGCCTACGCATGGTATGAAGAGAAAGAAATCGGATTGGGAGAAGACTTTTATCGCTCCTTATGAGTTGCGCTGACCTACGCCGCCCGGAATCCGGACACACCCATCAAAGTCTATAAAAACTATCGCAGAGTTTTGCTGCGACGCTTCCCTTATGCGCTATTTTACCTCTGCGGTTAGGACGCCATTCACATCTTCTCTGTGTTTCACTGCTCACAAAACCCTGAAAAGAGGATGAAGCGACTGAAGCAAAGCTAACCATGTTGTCCAACGAATGTCAGCAGACCCAACATAGCTGATGGTGGATATTTGGCATAAAAAGTAGAAAGATGAACCTCAGCTTCCGAATCACCCCCGCGCGCTCCGCAGTTCCCGACCATACCCCAGTCAGGATCACCGACCTTCGTGAGCCTCTCCATTGGATATTCGAAATTTGAAATCAGAAATTCCACTACGCCTCTTCGCGCCTCCGCGTCCCCGCGTGAAGCGCTCCCCATTCAGCTAGCTGACCAAAGCGCTCAATCAGAAAAGCCCTTGAGTTTGCTGTCGTATTGAGTATTTTCACAAAGTGAGTTCGATTAAAGAAATTGAAACCGCAATTGAAGAGCTTCCCACGGATGAGCGATGGGAGCTGTTCCAGCGCCTTCATGACCGCTTGTGGGAGGACTGGGATCGTCAGATTGAAGATGACTACAAGTCTGGACGCTTGGATAAACTTCTCTCAGGAGTGGACTCAGATATAGCTGCGGGCCGAGTTAAGCCGCTGAATGAAGTCATCAGCCACCAGTAAATTCTGGAAGGCCTACGCCGATCTTCCGGCGGTGATTCAGCAAGTTTCCCGCAAGCAATATCAGCTCTGGTTGGCCGATCCACGTCACCCGTCCTTACAGTTCAAGAAGGTCGGTCCATTTTGGTCCGTGCGAGTAACCGACGACTATCGAAGTCTAGCGCTTTTGAAGGAGGGCACCTACTATTGGTTCTGGATTGGAACCCATGCGGAGTATAACCAAATCCTCAAAGGCAAATGATTCGAGCGAGCCGACACACCTAATCTCCGTCCCTTGGGGACTTTTGGCATAAAAAAGTAGAAAGATGAACCTCAGCTTCCGAATCCCCCGCGCCCTCCGCGACTCCGCGTGAACCCTCCCCATCCTAAATCAGAAATTCAACGCCCTTTTTTTATGGATCAGACTGAGGATTACTTTACTTTCGAAAAAACTCGCTTCCTCACCCCTCATGTCTTCCCAGCTCTCTGAACCTTACAAAAGCCTGCTCTCTTTGGGCTCGGTGTTGCTGGTTCTGGGGCTCTTGTTCCATCTTTGTTTTGCACAACTGGATCACAGTTGGAACTGGGCCGGAGTTCTGCCTTATTGGCCCAAGTTGCTCCAGGGCTGGTGGACCACTATGGGCCTTTCCTTGGCCGCCATGGGCCTGAGCTTATTGGTGGGTCTTCTGGCCGCTCTGGCCCGTATTCAGTCCTTCCTGCCCCTGCGCCATCTCAGCCTGATTTATACGGAAATCATCCGCGGCACCCCGCTTCTCGTTCAAATCCTGCTCTTTTTCTACGTCGTGGCCGATGCCGTTGGATTGCAAAACCGTTACGTGGCCGGAGTCTTGATCCTCTCGCTTTTCAGCGGTGCGTATCTGGCGGAAATCATCCGGGCCGGCATCGGCAGTGTGGGGGAAAGCCAGTTGGAGTCGGCCCGCGCCATCGGGTTGAGTCCGGTGCAGATTTATCAACATGTCATCTTCCCCCAAGCTTTGCGCCACTCGCTGCCCGCCATGGCAGGTCAATTCGTTTCTCTCATCAAAGATTCTTCCCTACTCTCCATCATCTCCATCAGCGAGATCACCCTCAACGCCCAAGAAATCAACTCCTTCAGCTACAGCACTTTGGAATCCTATCTGCCCCTGGCTCTCGGCTACCTGCTCCTGACCCTGCCGCTCACCTGGTGGTCGCGCCAACTGGAAAAACGTTTTGCCTATGAAACTTGAACTGGAAAACGTGGGCAAAGCCTTTGCCGGACAAAAGGTGCTGAACCACATCCATCTGCATTTGGAATCCTGCTCCTCCCTGGTCTTGCTGGGATCCTCCGGCTGCGGTAAATCCACCCTGCTCCGTCTGCTTTCAGGCCTGCTGCCTCTGGACGAAGGCCTCATCCGGGTCAACGGGGAAACCTTGGCTCATGAAGAAGCGACCCTTCACGCTTATCGCAAAAAAATCGGCGTGGTCTTCCAGTCCTCCAATCTTTTCCCTCACCTCTCCGCCCGCGACAACCTCCTTCTTCCTCTGCTCAAGGTGCATCACCAAGCCCAAGCGGAGGCGGCTCAACGTGTGGATGAATTGCTCGATCAATTCCAACTGGCTCAACACGCGCACAAAAAACCCGCCCAACTTTCCGGGGGCCAGCGTCAACGCATCGCCATTGCCCGCGCTCTGGCGCATCGTCCGGGTTTATTGCTGTTGGACGAACCCACCTCCGCTCTGGACCCGGAGATGAGCGCGGAGGTTCTACTCACCATCGAGACCCTCAAACAACAAGGCACCGACTTCATCCTCGTGACGCATCAAATCCCTTTCGCCCGACGGGTGGCGGATCGGGTTCTGTTTCTGCATCAATCCAGCATCCTCGAATCTGGCTCGGCCACAGAGGTTCTCAGCCGTCCTCAAAGCCCCGAGTTGCAAAAATTTCTCAGCCTTCACCTGGATTTTTAAGTCCATCCGCCTTCACTTTAACCTTTCACCGCTCCTGATTTTCGCTGAAATACAGGCATGAGCTCCCCCTCCTTCGATCCTCAACGTCGGAACTTCCTGAAAAAACTCGGTGTTGGCGCCCTCGCGCTTTGGGGAGGGCAGACAGCACTGCTCAAGGCGAGTGAGACCAGCGGCTCCAAGGCCTCGGGTTCCGCATTTCCCCAGCGCAAGTTCGGACGTCATGACTTCATGGTTTCCGCCATGTCCTTGGGCGGGCACACTTTGGCCACTGCCTCCGATGAGAAAGAGTCCTTCCGCATCGTCCATGAAGCCGTCGATCAAGGCATGACCTTTATGGACAATTCCTGGGATTATCATAACGGTCGCTCCGAGGATCTTATGGGTAAGGCGTTGGTGGGACGCCGGGATAAAGTCTTCCTCATGACCAAGGTTTGCAACCACGGCAGCGGCGGGAAAAAGGAATCCCTCAAGATGTTGGACGAATCCCTGCGCCGCCTGAAGACCGATCATCTCGATCTCTGGCAATGGCACGCCGTGGCCAGCATGGAGCAGGTCGAGCATGGCTTCCGGCCCGACTCGGTGGTGGAGGCCCTGGATGAAGCCAAGAAGCAGGGCAAAACCCGTTTCATAGGATTCACGGGCCACACCGAGCCGGATGTCCATCTGGCCGTGTTGAAACATCAACACCCCTTCGATGCCTGCCAACTGCCGCTCAACCCCATCGACGCAAATGCCGATGCCTTTCAACGCAAGGTGTTGCCGGAACTGCTGCGACAAAAGATTGCTGTGTTGGCCATGAAAACTTTGCTGGGAAACGCGAATCCCATCCGGGACGGCGTTCTCACAGTCCCGGAAGCTTTGCGTTATGCCTTCTCCCTGCCTGTCACCACGATTGTCAGTGGCATCAAATCCATGGAAGAACTCCGTCAAAACATGGACTTGGCCCGCAACTTCCAACCCATGAGCGCGGAGGAAATGCTGGCACTGGAAACACGGTGTCGGCCCGCCTTGGAAAAAAACAGCTACGAACCTTATCGGAAATGGATGACCTATCGCGACGGGGATTCCTCGCGTTACGTCTGATTGGATTCCAAGGAAAGCTGTCCCCATGCCGACCCATCTCACCCAACTCCAGCAGGAAGCCGGAAACGAGCCCCTCCATGCCAGGCTGCCCGTTCAGATCGGAGCGTTGCGTTCTGGACGCACCCAGAACGGCAAAGCCTTCCATGATCTCGAAGTTCTGGATGCCCGAGGCAAGGCCAAGTTTAAAATCTGGAGTGACAGCGAAGCGTATGATTTTTGTGCGGAATTAAAAACGGGCGACCTCTGCGAATTGTCCGGTGGTTTTTTTAGCAACCAATTCGGGTTGAACGTGGACCGACCCCAACTCCGCTTCCTCAGTGAGGCGGAAATCGAGAGCTTCCTGGCGGGCTCCCCGGAGTCCTCGCAACAGCAGCAGGAAGATTGGAGTTTTGTCAACCTGACCTTCCAGGCACTGCCACCTTCCAGCCTGCGTGCGGTGGCTCTGCTCGCTCTGGAACAACATGAGAAAAAATGGAACGGGCCGCCGCCGCCCGCACCTACCATCACGCTCGTCGGGGCGGACTGTTGGAACACACGGCGCAGATGTTGCGTTGCGCCACCTCCCTGGCCCCGCTTTATGTCGAAGTCACCCCGGCCCTGCTCTACGCCGGAGTGCTCTTCCATGACATCGGCAAACTTTGGGAGAACGACTATCCCGAGCAGGGATTCATCAGCCTGCCCAACCGCCGTGGAGAGTTGATCGGACACATCTCAGTGGGCATTGAAGTGGTCAACCGCCTCTGGCATCTGGCGGCGGAACGTGAACCCACCCTCTTCGATCCTGAAACCAAACCCTCGCCGGACCTCGTTCGCGATCACCTCCTGCATCTGATCGCCTCCCATCACGGACAACTGGAATTTGGCTCCCCGGTCACTCCCCGCACACCGGAAGGCTGGCTCCTGCATCATATCGACAACATCGACGCCCGGATCGAGATGTTGCGCTGCGCCTACGCGGAAAAAGAGGAAGTGGTGCCGGGCCTCTACGAAATTCGACGCCCCTTGGAAGGCATGCCCGCCAAACCTCTGAGTCAAGGTTAGACAGCCTCTTAGGAATCCCTGCCGGGTCACGTCTCAGCCAGACACTTCTGCGATGTCCTGCGTTCACAAAACCCAAGATTGACCCCTCCCCTCAGATGGCTAGGTTCTTAAGTTCATTCCATCTGAAAGACCGACCATGAGCTACATTCCGGAAATCGCCGCCCGCGCCGCAGAGATTGACTTCTCCAATGACGAAATCAAGCGTTACAGCCGTCACCTCATCATGCCGGAAGTGACCTTGGAAGGCCAAAAAAGATTAAAAGCCGCGCGGGTTCTCTGCGTTGGCACGGGTGGCCTGGGCTCTCCCATGCTCGCTTATCTGGCCGCAGCCGGAGTCGGCCACATCGGCGTCATGGACTTTGATCGTGTGGATCATTCCAATCTTCAACGCCAGATCATTCATCGCACCTCCAGCCTAGGCAAGATGAAAACCGAGTCCGCCGCCGATTTCATGAAGGACATCAATCCTTTCATCGAAGTCACCCGCCATGACTTCCCCTTGCTTTCGGACAACGCCCTGGAGTTGGTCAAACAATATGACATCGTGGCGGATGGAACCGACAACTTCGCCACCCGTTATCTGGTGAATGATGTTTGTGTTCTGGCCGGCAAGCCTAACGTCTATGGCAGCATCTTCCGTTTTGACGGACAAGTCACCGTCTTCTGGGCGGAAAAAGGTCCCTGCTACCGCTGCCTTTATCCCGAACCGCCGGAACCCGGCATGGTGCCGAGTTGTGCCGAAGGCGGTGTGCTGGGTGTTTTACCCGGCATCATCGGCACCTTACAGGCGGTTGAAGTCATCAAGATCATCATCGGTAAGGGCGAACTACTCACCGGACGACTCCTGCTCTATGACGCCTTAAAAATGAAGTTCCGTGAGATGAAGATCCGCAAAGACCCGACCTGCCCCATCTGCGGGCCGAACGCCCACATCAAGGACTTGATCGATTATGACCAATTCTGCGGCACCGCCCGAGTGGATGCCCCCGCGCGCAAGATGTTGTCCCTCCCGGAAATCGCTCCAGCCGATCTCAAGGCCAAATTGGACCGGAAAGAAGACTTCGTTCTCCTGGACGTTCGCGAGCCTCACGAATATCTCATCTGCCAGATCCCCGGCTCCACCCTGATCCCGGTGGGAGAATTGCCCAAGCGCCTGCACGAACTCGATTCCGCCAAGGAAATCGTCATCTATTGCAAGGGCGAGATCCGCACAGGCCAAGCCTTCCGCCTCCTCCAACAGGCGGGCTTCCGCAAGCTCAAAGCCCTGGAAAATGGAATCGAAGGTTGGGCCGAAGAAATCGATCCCGACATGCCCACCTACTGACCCTGGGCTGCGCGAACCTTGATTTTTCTGACCAAGAGGGCGGGTCTGGCAGGCTTCAGGCCACTTCCCCTAGGTTCACCACGTCCACGGAATCCATCTTCCGGGTGAGAAAGCGTTCTGCCATGTGGGTGAAATGGGTCGGCAAATCTGTCAGATACACATGATCTGAAGCGGGTGTTTCCCCTTGGCTGAACCAATCGTCCCCGATCAGGGATCGTTGCACGTAACGGGCACAGCTCTCCGCCGAATCCACCAGCGCGGTCTCTGGACCTAACATTTCAGACAACAACGGTTTAAGCAGCGGATAATGGGTGCAGGCCAGCACCAGAGTGTCCACCTCTGCCAGACGGAAGGGGCGCAGATATTCCTCCAAAATCAGCCGTGTCGCGTCCTGACGCAACCAGTTTTCTTCGATCAAAGGCACGAGCAAGGGTGTGGCCTCCGCCACCAAATGCAGGTCGGGACGCTGACGCAGCAGGGCTTTTGGTAGGCTTCACTTTTGATCGTGCCCGTGGTTCCCATGATTCCAATCCGTCCATTCCGCGTGGCGTTCAGGGCGGCTTCCACCCCCGGCTCGATCACACCAAAAATCGGAATACTCATCTCCTGCTTCAATCCATCCAGCGCATGGGCAGAGGCCGTGTTGCAAGCCACCACGATGGCTTTAACTCCTTTACCAATGAGAAACTGGGAAATCTCCCGCGAGAAACGAATGACCGTTTCCTTGGACTTGTTGCCATAAGGAACCCGGGCCGTATCTCCGAGATAGACCACGGATTCCTGCGGTAAAATTTCATGGAAAGCCCGCACCACGGTCAAGCCACCCACCCCGGAGTCAAAAATACCAAAAGGTTTGTCCCTGAGATTCATGGCGCGGTTCCGGTGGCTTGATCCGGCTTGTTCGGTTTGGAATCCGAGCTTCCTTCCCCACTTTTTTCGTGCGTCTTGTCTTCTTCAGAAGACTCGGCCGTGCGGGGAATCACCACGGGCTTGCTCAACAAAACCTTCGGATCCGCTTGATACACTGGCGCAGCTCCGCTTGGTTTAGGTGACTCGGACGGTGTTGTGGGAGTCTCCGCTGGGGCCGGGGCCGGCGGCGTAGGCGCAGCTGGGGCTGGCACAGGCGGCGTTGCAGGTTCCGCCTTTTTCTCCGGAACGGCAGGCGGTTCTTTGCCAACGGCGCGGAGAGAGAGCGGCGCCTGGCTCAGCGGACTGTCCATTAATTTTTGATAATCCCGTATGGCGTTGAACGTGGCCTGGGCCACTTTTTGACGATAACTCCCCGTGCTGATCAACTTGCTGTCCACGGGATTGCTGAGAAAGCCGCCCTCGACCAGGATGCCGGGGATTTTGATTTTGCGCAGCACCACGAAACGGGCTCTTTTTAAACCACGATCACCTTCCGGTGAATGCATTTTGCTCAGGTGTTGGTGCATGTAATCTGCCAGGACCAAATTCAAGGTGTCCTGAGCGTTGCCATTCTCCGCAATCCTGTCTTTGACCGTGGGTCGTCCTGAATCGCCGGTCGAGGAGGAATACTGCGGGGTGAGGGTGTAGGTCTCCACCCCATGGGCATGGGAAGGTCCCGAGTTGTAATGCAGGCTGATGAAAATCCAATCCGGCTTTTTGTTGGCCAACGAGGCTCTCTCCTCCAGCAGGATAAATTCATCCCGCGTCCGTGTCATCATGTTAGGAATTTCAGCCGCATCGAGCAGGGCCTTCAATCGTTTGGCCGTGTCTAGTGCCACATTTTTTTCCAGAATCCCGGCCCGACTGCGCGCGCCGTTGTCGGTTCCCCCATGCCCCGCATCGATCACCACGCCCAAGACAGGTTTGCGTGGGGCCATCTCACTTCGACGCAACAGGGGATCAAAGAGTTTGATCACATCCAACTTGGAGACAAAGCCGCGCCCATCCTCACGTCGGACAAAGGCAAAACTCAACCAAACCCGGCGCCCGTTCCACCTCATGTCTCGGCTGTTGGGGAAAAAGGTCAACTTCCCATAAGGACCGGAAACCTCGAAAGAGCCTTCTTCCGGCACAGGCACGGGTTCAAAGTGATAAAACGCGCAGAAGGATTCAAAACTGACATAGGGTTGCACCCCGATCTTGGTCTCCTCCCAGCCAGCAGCGGACAGAGCTTCGCTCAAGGCGAATAACCATGCCAGACAGAACAGAAATCGAATGCGCTGCATACCGGGAAAGCCTGACACTCTTGCCTATTCGCGCACGCTCTTCAAGGGAACATTGTCCAACAAACGGGTTTTCTCCACCCAGACCGCCGCGCAAAGTCGTCCCGCCACCAGCTCCACATACTCCGGCCTCATCCCCGGCACCCTGGCCAGGCTTTGTTTCAGATCCCGCAGCAGCTCCGCCCCCTTTCCCCCCCGCGGGCCGCCGCTCGCTTCAGGCTTTCAGACAATTTCAAGGCAGTCTTCAATCCCTCCGGACTCAGATAGCGGTTGCGCGAACTCAAAGCCAGACCCTGGCGATTCCTCACAATCGGTGCCCGCAACATTTTGATCGGTAAATGCAGATCGCGGATCATGCGCTCAATCACATCACACTGCTGGGCATCCTTTTGACCAAAAACCGCCCAGTCCGGCTGCACCAGTTGAAACAGAATCATCACCACCGTAGTCACCCCTCTGAAATGTCCGGGGCGAAAGGCTCCGCATCTGCCCTGAGAAAAGGTCGTCTCCTCCACCCAGGTTGAAGCATCCGCAGCGTAAAGCTCACGCGGAGCGAACAGATGCGTCACGCCCGCCTCCCGGGCCAGACGACAATCCTCCTTCCACGGACGCGGATAACGCTGGAAATCTTCCTTCGGACCAAATTGGGTCGGATTCACGTAAATGCTCATCACCACCACATCCGTCCGACGCCGCGCTAGGCGCACCAGACTCAGATGTCCCTCATGCAGGGCACCCATGGTCGGCACCAAGGCAATTTTTTTTCCACCACGCTTCAGCCGCAAAGCTTCGCGTTGCATTTCCCGGGGACTGCTTATAAGTTTCATTGTTTCCAAGGAAAACACTAAATGTCACATCCCTACATTCAAAACTTATTCGCAGAACGTATCGGTGGAAATCGCTACGGTCTGGACACCGCCATTTACAAATTTGAAAAAATCAAACGGGCCAAGCGCGCCGCCATGGAGGCCCGGCCCGACACGGAACTGTTCGATCTCGGCGTGGGCGAACCCGATGAAATGGCCTTTCCCGAAGTGGTTCAAGCCTTGGTCAGCGAAGCTCAAAAACCGGAAAACCGCGGCTACGCCGACAACGGAGGCCCCCGCCTGAAGGAAGCCGCCGCGACTTACATGAAAAAAGTTTGCGGAGTCGATCTCGATCCGGCCAAACACATCCTCCATTCCATCGGCTCCAAAGCCGCCCTGAGCATCCTGCCCGCCGCCTTTATCAACCCCGGCGATGTCGTCCTCATGACCACCCCCGGCTACCCGGTCTTCGGCACCCACGCCAAATATTACGGCGGCATCGTGCATAACCTGCCTTGACCCAGGCGAATCATTACCTGCCGGATCTCAACTCCATCCCCTCGGAAACCCTGGCCAAGCAAGGTGCTCGTCATCAATTATCCCAACAACCCCACCGGAGCCTCCGCCACCCCTGCCTTCTTCGCGGAAGTGGTCGCCTTCGCCAAAAAACACAACCTCATCGTCATCCACGACGCAGCCTACACCGCCTTGGTCTTTGCAGGTCAACCCCTGAGCTTCCTGGCCACTCCCGGTGCCATGGACGTGGGCATCGAATTGCACTCCACCAGCAAAACCTTCAACATGACAGGCTGGCGCTGCGGCTTCGTGGCAGGCAACGAACTCATCGTCAAAGCCTACGGGGATGTCAAAGACAACACGGATTCCGGCCAATTCCTGGCCGTGCAAAACGCGTCCGCCTACTGTTTTGAACACCCGGAAATCACGGAAAAAATTGCCGCAAAATATTCGCGCCGCATGGATCTGCTCGTGCCCCTGCTCCAGAAACTGGGATTCCCGGCGCAGAAACCCGGCGGCTCCTTCTTCCTCTATGTCCAAGCTCCCAAGGAAGCCCGGCATGATGGCGGCTCCGTCCATTTCAAATCAGGAGAAGAGTTCTCCCAGTGGTTGATCCGCGAACAATCCATCTCAACCGTCCCTTGGGACGATGCCGGAAACTTCGTCCGCTTTAGCGTCACCTTCCAGGCGGCTTCCGTTCAGGATGAGCAACGTGTCATTCAAGCCCTGGATCAGCGTCTCTCCAAATACCAGTTTATCTTTTAAGGACAGACCCGGCAGCATCCCGGCAGCATCGTCATGGAAATAGAGGAGCCCCCCGCTTCTGCGGCTGGACATCACAGAGACTCGTAAGTCCCCACATCACGCCGCTTCAGCACTTTGAATCCAGCCTTCTTGGCATCGACCACGGAGAAAGGTTTCAACACCTTGGGGGTGTGGATTTGACTGATGCATTTACGGACTGCCTTCCGGCAAATCGGGCATTGGGTCAAGGCCGGGCGATCCGCCGGGCGACGCAGCTCAAAACTGCCACCACAAACTTTGCAGGGGTCCTGACCTTCCACCAATTCATATTGATACAGCGGCATGTCGGACGACCCGCCTCAACTTCCCACCTGATCGAGAGATCGGATCTGATCCCGCAGAGTGGCGGCCTCTTCAAAACGCTCGGATTCCACTGCGTCCTCCAACAAGTTCTCCAACTGTTTGCGGCGTGTCCCGATCTGGGAAGCCGGAACTTTACCCAGATGTTGTCCCCCTTTTTGGCAATCATTCAAAACCTCCTCCAACATGGCACCGAAAACCCCGTAACAGTCGGGCAACCCAGACGCCCTGTCTTGCGTAAGTCCTCACTGGTGAATCCACAACTGACACAACGCGCCCCGCTGGTGGATTGCGGGGATAGCATCAGGGATTTGGCCGATATTTCCTGCAACGCCATACTCTCCACCACCGCCAGCGGATCCTTCATCCCCTTGGCCTTGGCCAACTTCGAGACCTCGTCCCAGATATCAAAATCGATCAGGTTCGGATCATTAACCTGGGGAATACATTGATCGCACACATGAACATCGATCACCTTACCTTCAATAATCTTGGTCAGGTGACAAGTGGCCGGATTGCCGGGACAAAAAGTACACTGCATCAAAACTCTCTAGCACCCTCACCCAAAATTGCAATCCTCCCCATCCCCTATATCAAGAGGGGCAGAAAGGCCTTCAGGCCGCTTCCGGGTGTGTTTCCCTTACCCCCAGTTATCAGCTATTAGTAATCAGTAGTCAGTAACTAGAAGCCCGAAATTAGAAATCTGCACCTCCCTCCCCGACAGCCGTTCTTTTTACATGCCAGACTAAAGTTAATCTAATAGTACTAAATCCGAACCAGGTTGTTCACCCAAGTCCCTTCCTCTTCCCTCTTTTAACTCGCTCTGCCTCTATCATGCAGCCATCATGACTCGGAGATGACATGGCTATTCAAGCATTACAATCCATTCTAGAATCTCGACTTGGTCAGACGGTCGAGGTTAGGAGTCTAAAATCACACGGCTGGCTAAATACAGAGAGAATTTGCACCTGGAATATGGAGATCAAGGACACTTGGAAAAGCCATTTGGAAAGCGTAGTAACCGCACGCCTTCTAGGTGCTAAGCAGCTTGGTTTCCCACCCAAAGACATCAAAGACGCGGAGACATTTCTATCTCACATCAAAGCACTGACTCCCAAGAAATCACTTTATTCATTTGGAGCACACACTCAACACTCCGATTTGGCGGGTTGGGCCATAGATGAT
>JAAUTS010000090.1 GCA_012031345.1 Blastochloris sp.
ATGTTAGAAACGCCTTGATCCCGGGCCAGGCGGATGATGGCGTAAAGTTGTTCCTGGTGGGAGTGAACCCCACCGTCTGACAACAGGCCGATGAGGTGGAGTTTGGAATGGGGTTGTTTGAGTTTGGCAAACAGATCCAACAGCACCTGATTGTTGAAAAAGGATTCGTCACGGATGGCCTTGTTAATGCGGGTGATGTCCTGATAGACGATGCGGCCAGCGCCGAGGTTGAGGTGGCCGACTTCGGAGTTGCCCATCTGACCTTCGGGCAGACCGACGTCCTCTCCGCTTCCGCTGAGGCGGCTCATGGGGTAGGTGGAATAAAGGTGCTGATGGAAAGGAGTGCGGGCCAGGAGCGTGGCGTTACCTTCTCTTTGGGCGGCTTCCTGACCTTGGGGGCTGATGCCCCAGCCATCGCGGATGATGAGGACGAGTGGTTTTTTCTTCATGTAAACAAGAAGAAAAGGCGGGTGGAAGGTGAAAGCAAGAGGAATCTTGGGAATGAAAAAACAATTAGGGATTGAGTGAGGCAAGGGATTGGGGGTAATGCTCTAGGAGGATGATTCATTCGTTTGTTTTCAGTGAGGGAAAATTGGCCGCGCAGGATCTGGATTTGGATGCCCTGAAGCTGGTGCGTTTTGATAAGGGCCTGATCATCTGGGTGGATTTGGATCATCCGACGGAGGAGGAAACGAAACAGGTTCTGGGTGATTTGTTTCAGTTTCACCCCCTGGCCATTGAGGACTGTGTGGCTGTAAGCAGTCTGCCCAAGTTGGAGGATTACGATGACTACGAGTTCATGGTCATGCATGCGGTGGATTTTAATCGTCAGGACAAGTTTCGAACCACGGAGCTGGATTTGTTTTTGGGTAAGGATTTCCTGGTGACCTATCACACGGAGGACCTGCGTTCGGTGCGGGCGGCGATGGAGCGTTGCAGCAACAAACAGACAGTGCAAATCGCGCGGGGCCCGGATCGGCTGGCGCATACGTTGCTGGATCTGATGGTGGACAACTATCAGCCCATGATCTCGGAGTTGGGGCGGAACTGGATGAAATCGAGGATTTGCTGCTGGGTGAAGGGGACAAGGGGCTGTCGAGCAAACAAGTCATGCAACGGATGTTGGAGTATCGGAAGGATGTGAGCCACCTTCGGCAAATGATACGCCCGCAGCGCGAAGTGGTGCACCGCCTTTCACGGGGTGAAAACAAACTGATCCGACAGGTGATGATTCCTTATTTTCGGGATTTGCATGATAACTTGGACAAGATTGAGCAGATGGCATCGAGCTACAACGAACAGTTGCTGGTTTCCTTCGACGTCTATATCAACAAGACAGCCTATCAAACCAACGAAGGGATCAAGATCCTGACCGCCCTGACGGCCTTGACCCTGCCTCCGGTGTTGGTGGGGAGTTGGTATGGCATGAATTTTGAGGGGATGCCGGAGCTGAAGAATCCCCACAATTACTGGATTACCATGGGATTGACGCTGGTGGCCATGCTGGTGGTTTGGATCTGGCTGAAAAATCGGCGTTGGTTTTGATGGGTGTGAGTTAGTGCGCAACGGCAAGTGCTTTGCCACCCACACTAACAATCCGCCAAGCTGCTTGCTTCCGCAACTGGATCAGGTATATATCAAACGTGGAACGCGTTTATACCTTGGCTGAGTGGGACAAACTGCGGGAAGCCCGTTATGAGGTGGCCCGTAAGATTGGTTTTGTCCAAAGAAGCCCGGTTGATCAACAGATCGGTAAATCCAAAGTCAAAAAAGCCGCGCTCAAGGCACTCTATGGTGAATACGGACAACCTTTCCGCCGACCAACTCAAGAGAATTGAAACGGCCATCCGGGTCAGTGAGGCTTTCCGGAAAGAGGGATTTGATCCTATCCAATACGGTGGAGCTACCGTCGAATTTTATACCCAAGGTCTTTACACGACCGGAGATGTGGACATGGGTTTTCTCAGAACAGCTCCATCCTTGGAGGGGAAAAACCGTATCATGAACGGCTTTGGCTGTCGGGATAGTATCCGGTTTTACAAAGTTGGTGATGTTTTGCTGGATCTGGGAGGGGTGGCGGAACTTTATTCGGATCGCTTTGTAAGGATCCAAACGGCGGAAGGTTCTTTGTTAATGGAGGCACCCGAGGAAGAGATTTCGCAGCGGTTACTTTACGGCATTTATCCTCAACCCAATGAAGAACAGACCCAGGCAGCCAAACTCCTGGTTGCACAAGGATTGCTAGGAAATATTCCCGTTGACTGGGATGAGGCGCGCCGGGTTGCCCGACTGCCTGGCTTCAAGGTGGAAGCCGAGCTGGACCAACTTCTTGTCGAGTGTCGCAAGGAGCTTGGACTACCTTTCTAAGGGTAATTTTTCCAAACACTGAAGAGTCTATTTTTTTGCCGACAACTTTCATTTATTTTCATCCAGATCTGATGGTGTCAGGTGTGGATGTCCTCCCAACAGAAGGAAACGGATGTCATGTTGATTCTTGCCGAACGTTTGTTTCTCAATCAAAAAGTGGATGGTCTCTCCTTCCTTGAAATTGGTGAAGGCACCTTGGTTGGGGACAATGACCTCATGACCTTTCCACTTGATTTGGTAGGCGCTGAACTTGTGTTTTCCTTCAGTATAGGACAAAACTTTCAAAACAGTTGAAGTCCCCTTGGCAGGAGTTTCTGAGATTTCTTTTTTGACCGGTCGTGTCACTGCCTCAGGTGAGTTGGGGACTGATCTCTCTGCAGTGCTGCGAGCGGCCAAAAGGCGAAAGGAGAGATCGTATAGGTTTTCGCCTATTTTTTGTTTTGCGACAATAAAGTGGATTTCTTCTCCCTCCTTGAAATCCTTAAAGGAGCCCCGGTCGGTAACAATAACGTCATGATTTCTCCACTTGATTTGATAAGCCCTGAACCTGCTTTCATCTTCATTGTAGATGAAGGTCTTCAAGACGGATGCTGAGCCCGGTTCCCAACTGAACTGCAATTCTGGTGGAATACTGGGGATGACTGCTTTTTCCTGCCCTTGAGCGCAGAGGATTGATCCGGAAAGAATCAGAAGGCCAAGGGCAAACGAGACGTATTTCATAAACCACGTTAGCGATTGTTGAGCAGTTTCTCCGTATATTTCGCCAAAAGATCAAACTCCAAATTAACGCGGTCTCCTGATTTCCGGTCTTTCAAGGCGGTGACTTCGTAGGTGTGGGGGATGATCCAGACGTTGAAGCGATTCTTGCATACTTTTCCCACGGTCAGGCTGATGCCATCCATTGCGATACAACCTTTCGGAACCACATAACGTTCCAGGCCTTCGGAAACTTCGACTTCCAACACATAATCGCTTCCTTCTTTTTCCCAGCGGGTGATGAGGGCGGTGCCATCCACATGACCAGTGACGAAGTGGCCGCCGATGCGATCACTCACCTGCAGGGAGCGCTCCAGATTGATCAGGCTGCCTTTTTGGACCGAGCCGAGATTGGTGGCGCGCAAGGTTTCCTGCAAGAGATCGAAGGTGATCCTGCGATCCTGTAGAGAAGTGACCGTGAGACAACAGCCGTTGTTGGCGATGCTGTTGCCCAGTTTGATGCCGGGTAGAATGGTGTTAGCCTCGACGACTAATTTGCAGAGTTGCTGGGTTTCCTGCAAATCCTGCACGATACCGGTTTCTTCAACGATGCCTGTGAACATGGGATGATTTGGGGTTGGGGGTTGGAGTTGGGGATTTAAGGTTGCTTGAAACCCTCCCTTGGATTTTTAGATCAGGACCCAGGCGTTGGATGCGGGTGTCCTGCAGGGGGAGTTGAAGTAAGATGGAGGCATCAATCAAGTCGGCTTCCTCGAGGTGATCGGAAAAGTTGAGAGGCGCGATGTAGAGCACCACTTCATTGATGAGTTGTTTCCTGACCAAATCGCGGAAGACCTGAGCACCTCCCTCCACGAGGAGTTGGCAGACGCCCTTGCGTCCGAGGTCCTTGAGCAGATGGTTCCAAGTTTTATTTTGATAGATGAGCGTGCGGGAGGCGTATTCATCCGAGAAAAGCCGGAGTTTGCCGGGAAGCTGACCGGAGCGGCTGACCACGACGCGCCAGGGTTGTTGTTGGCGGAGGCGTCTCTGACGAACGGTCAGGTGGGGGTTGTCCACGCGGGCGGTTTGTGCTCCGACCAGGATGGCATCGGAGGCTGCGCGGAGGTGTTGGACATCCTGGCGTGATTTTTCACTACTGATCCATTTTCCCTGACCTTTGGGTCGGGTCAATTTACCGTCGATGGACAAGGCGGCTTGGCCACGACCCAGGGTTTGCCTGTGAGCATCCAGTGATGGAAGGGAAGGTTGAGTTGTTTTGCTTCATCAGCCAACACTCCGGTAATGACCTTGATGCCCGCCTTTCGAAGGAGACGATAGGCCCGGCCTGCATGGGCTGGGTTGGGGTCGGTGGTGGCGACCACGACGCAGGAAACCTTTTGTTCGATGAGAGCTTCCGTGCAGGGTGGCGTCCGGCCCTGAGTGCAGCAGGGTTCCAGGGTGACATACACGGTGGCACCCCGCAGAGAAGCACCTCTGGCCTGGGCGTCACGAATGGCTTCGATTTCCGCGTGAGCTTTGCCTGCGGCCTTGTGCCAGCCCTGGCCCAGGAGTCGCTTGTTTTTGACGATGACACAGCCCACGCAAGGGTTGGGATGGGTTTTGCCCAGGCCTTTGCGGGCCAGAATCAGGGCTTGCTGCATCCAGTCTTCATGGGTCACGGATTTAGGTTAAAGTCAGGATTGGTTCTGGCAAGTTTCCCATGAAGCCAGGAATTTTTGCTCGACGCACCGATCCTTTTCACCAACGTATGGTGATGATCATTCGCCCGAAAATCCGTGGTTTCATCTGTATCACTGCCCATCCAGAAGGTTGCGCGGCTCATGTTCAGGAACAAATCGATTGGGTGCAGTCGCAGGGGCCGATCGCGGGGGGACCGAAGAAGGTTTTGGTGATTGGCGCATCCACGGGTTATGGTTTGTCGTCGCGGATTACAGCGGCCTTTGGCAGCGGTGCGGCCACCTTGGGCCTCTTTTTTGAAAAAGCGCCTGAAGTGGAGCGGACGGCGAGTGCAGGTTGGTATAATTCGGTGGCCTTTGAACAAAAAGCGCGGGCGGCCGGGCTTTATGCCAAAAGTCTGAATGGCGATGCTTTTTCCGATGACATGAAGCGGCAGGTCATTGAGGTGATCAGAAAAGATTTGGGATCGGTGGACATGGTGGTTTACAGCCTGGCTTCACCGAGACGGACCAATCCCCGCAGCGGACTGACCGCCAAGTCCTGCCTGAAACCGATTGGTAATTCCTACACGGCGAAAACTCTGGATACGGATCGGGAACTCGTCAACGACATCACCATTGAACCGGCCTCGGAACAGGAAGTGGTGGAGACGGCGGCGGTGATGGGTGGAGAGGACTGGTTATGGTGGGTGGAGGCTTTGGCGGAGGCGGGGGTTTTGGCCCCTGAAGCCAAGACGGTGGCCTATTCCTACATTGGACCGGAGTTGACCTTCCCGATTTATCGCAATGGAACCATAGGTAAAAGCCAAGGAGCACCTGGAAGCCACGGCCAAGACTTTGCATGAACGCCTGAGCAAGACGGGAGGAGCGGCTTATGTTTCCGTCAATAAAGCTTTGGTGACCCAGGCCAGTTCCGCGATCCCGGTGGTTCCGCTTTACATTTCCCTGCTTTACAAAGTGATGAAGGAAAAGGGATTGCATGAGGGATGCATCGAACAGATCCAGCGTTTATTCGCGACGCGACTTTACGGGTCGGGCGAACTTTTGTTGGACGCAGGGGGGCGGATCCGGGTGGATGACTGGGAGATGAAGGCGGAGGTGCAGTCTGCGGTGGAAAAACTCTGGCCACAGGTCACCACGGAAAATCTCAAAGCCATCTCGGATTTTGAGGGTTATCAGAAAGAGTTTCTGAAACTGTTCGGATTCGGATTGCCAGGTGTGGATTACGACGCAGAGGCCGATCCGATGCAGGTTAGTGGCAAGCCAGCGGAGATTTAGAAACGGGGAAGGTTCACCTCAGAGGCGCGGAGAAAAGTTTCTATTTTTATTTGGGTTAAAGCAAGACAGTCAAGATGCCAGTCTTGGCAGGTGACATGCCTTGGCTTATTCCAGAAAAGCTAAAAAAACTTTTCTACGTAACTTTGAGGATCGAAGGGTTTCAGATCCTGTAGGGTTTCGCCTGTGCCGATGAAGTAGGGGCTGACTCCTGTTTGGGCTTTGATCGCGGCCACGGCACCGCCTTTGGAGGAGCTGTCGAGCTTGGTTACGATCAGGCCAGTCAACCCCAGGGCTTGGTGAAAAACTTCGGCTTGTTGAATGGCGTTGGCTCCGTTGGTTCCGTCCACCACCAGGAGAATTTCATGGGGAGCCCCTTTGACGCGGGAGTCGATGACCCGTTTGATTTTTTCCAGCTCGCGCATGAGGTTTTCTTTGTTATGCAAGCGTCCGGCAGTGTCGATCAAGGCCAGGCTTGAAGCCTCTTTGAGGGCTTGTTCCAGACCTTGGAAGGCGGCGGCGGCGGGGTCCCCACCTTCGGTGCCGGCGGTAAACCCTGTGCTGGCACGTTTGTGCCCAAACCTTGAGCTGATCCATGGTCGGCGGCGCCGGAAGGTATCGGCGGCCACGAGATGAACTTTGTTCTCCCTGCCATAGAGGTGGGCCAGTTTACCGATGCTGGTGGTCTTGCCCACCCCGTTGATTCCGATGACCAGCCAGACATTGAGGCGGTCGGCCTTCAGGCTGGGAGCAGTGGGCGGAACGGGCCAGAGTTTGAGGATTTCGGCGGCGGTGGCACTTTGGATCGTTTCGGCGGAAACCGCCTGACGCTTGAGGGAAGCCAAAATTTTTTCAGTCAGAGGCAGGCCAAGATCGGACTGAATGAGGGTGGCTTCGAGATCGTCCCAATCCACAGCACCACCCTGGAGAGTGGCGGCCCATTTTTTAAAAATTGAAAGCATGGACTGTAATTTTAACAGGAAGATCACGAAGTTTCGCTAAGATTTTCAAATTGAAAATGCTTCATTCTTTCTTGGCGGTTCTTTGCGTTCTTCCTGTTCAATGACTTGATTTTTTCACAGTTTCCCGGGCGGGGCGGTCGAGTTCTTTGCGGGCGCGGTCGAGCACGCCGTTCACAAAGCGGCCGGATTCAAAGCTGCTGAGGGTTTTGGCGATTTCGATGGCTTCATTGATGGCGACCACGGGGGGGACTTCCGGGCAATGGAACATTTCAAAGAGAGCAACGCGCAGGATGTTTTTGTCCACGGGGGCCATGCGTTTCAGATCCCAGTTGTCGGAAGCTTTCTTCAGACTGTCGTCGATGGAGGATTTATGTTTGAGAACTCCATGAATGAGAGGCAGGGCAAAGTCTTTGACCTTGGGTTCGGGATTGGACATTTCCAGGAACAAGGCCAGTCCCTCCTCCATCTTTTCCGTGGAGCCCACCTCCACCTGATATAAAAATTGTGCGGCCAGAGTCCGGCCATCGCGTCGTTTACCCATAGGATTCAATGTCTGATTTCAGGATTTGCAACGCGGCTTCTGCCGCTTCGCGTCCCCGGTTAAGTTTTTTACCAAAACAACGTTCGCGGGCCTGTCGTTCATTTTGAACCATGAGGATTTGGTGGATGACAGGCTTTTCAAAGAGGAGCATAAGTTGCATCAAGGCCTGGGTGGCTGTGCTGCCGATGAGATCGGCATGGGCGGTTTTTCCCTGCCAGATGACGCCGAAGGCGATGACGGCATGAATTTCCTTTTTTTTAAGCAAGGTTTGAACAGGCGAGAGGGATTTCAAAGGCACCTGGAACGCGAACGATCCGGGGGCGACTCCGGGGAGGTTCTCCAGGCAGGCCTTCAACATGCCGTCCACATACTCCTGGTTGAAGGTGCTGGCGACGATGCCCAGTGTGTGCTCTGGGGACTTGGTTCTGCGGGTTAGGGTTTTCACAACAGATGTCCCATTTTGGTTTTTTTGATGTCCAGATATTTTTTGTTGTGTTTGTTGGCGCGAATCTTGATGGGAACCTGTCCGACCAAATCCAAGCCGTAACCGGAGAGTCCGACGACTTTTTTTGGGTTATTTGTTAAAATTCGCATTTTACGAACCCCCAGGTCGCAGAGGATCTGGGCACCTAGGCCGTATTCACGAAGGTCGGGACCAAAGCCGAGTTTTACGTTGGCTTCGACAGTGTCGTATCCTTCCTGTTGAAGTTTATAAGCGTGGATTTTGGCAGCCAGCCCGATGCCGCGTCCCTCCTGTCGCATATAAACCAGAATGCCCTGCCCCTCCTTCTCAATCATGCCCAGGGCGTCATGCAGTTGATTGCCGCAGTCACAACGGCGGGAGCCAAAAACATCGCCTGTCAGGCACTCGCTGTGGACACGGACCAGGACGGGGCTTTTGGCGGTGATTTTCCTTTTACCAAGGCCAGGTGATGGTTGCCATCGACCGCCGAGCGATAGAGGTAAAGATCGAACATGCCGTAGTCGGTGGGGAGTTTGATGACTTGTTCGCGCACGACGAGCCTTTCATTGCGGCGGCGGTATTGGATCAAGTCCTGAATGGTCCCGATTTTCAGACGGTGCAGAGAGGCAAATTTCATCAGCTCCGGGAGCCGGGCCATGTTGCCGTCTTCTTTGAGGATTTCGCAAATCACGGCGGACTCATCCAGACCAGCCAGGCGGGCGAGATCGACGGAGGCTTCGGTGTGTCCGGCGCGTTGCAGGACCCCTCCGTTTTTGGCTTGAAGAGGGAAGACGTGGCCGGGTTGCACGAGATCCTGGGGTGAAGTGTGGGGGGAGGCGAGAAGTTTGATGGTGGTGGCGCGGTCGGCGGCACTGATGCCTGTGGTGACATGTTGGGCGGCATCCACGGAGACGGTGAAATCGGTGGAGAAACTTTCCCGATTTTCCAACACCATGCGTTGTAAGCCGAGTTGGGTGGCGCGTTGATGGGTGATGGGGGCGCAAATGAGACCACGGCCATGGGTAGCCATGAAATTGATGGAGGCCGGGGTGACCTTTTGTGCGGCCATGATAAGGTCCCCCTCGTTTTCCCGGTCGCTGTCGTCGGTCAGGATGACCATCTTCCCTTGGCGCACGGCAGAGATCAGGTCTTCGATGGGATCAAAGCTTTTCTTGGGGGCGGGGAGACGACGTTTTTTCATAGGAGAGAACCGGAAGAAAAGTAAACCAGGGAGCTTGCAGAGGCCAATGTAAAAAAATGACCGGGAGACTCGGGCCAAAAAGTGTTGGTCACTTTTCGGTGAGGAGGTAGTGGAAGTCGTCGAGCGAGAGAGCCTTGGCAAAGTTTTCCTCGCCGAGCACATCCTGGAAGAGCTGGGCTTTTTCCTTTTGAAGATGTCGAATTTTTTCCTCGATGGTGTCCTTGGCGATGAGGCGATAGGCGATGACGGTTCTTTCCTGGCCGATGCGATGGGTGCGGTCGATGGCCTGGGCCTCGACGGCGGGATTCCACCAAGGGTCGAAGAGGATGACGTAGGAGGCGGCGGTGAGATTGAGTCCGGCGCCACCTGCCTTGAGTGAGATCAAAAATACGGCGGACCCCTCGTGTTTTTGAAAGTCCTGAACAAGACAGCCACGGTTTTCCGTGCTGCCGTCCAGATAATAGAGGGGAATTTTTTGTTCGTTAAGATGGTGTTGAAGAATTTCCAACATGCCGACGAACTGGCTGAAGATCAGAACTTTCTGGCCTTCTGCGATCAGGGCTCCAGGACATCGAACATGGCTTCGATTTTGGCGCTGGGAGCGGAGAGTTTGCTGTTTTTCTTGAGCAATGCGGGGTGACAACAGACCTGACGGAGGCGCAGCAGGGAGGTGAGAATGTTGAAGCGGGCCTTGTCCAAATCCCGTTCGGTTTTCATTTTGAGGAGAATCTGACGGGCTTCCTTGAGGTGGGCCTGGTAGAGGGTTTTCTGGCTCCCCTCCAATTCACAGTAAAGGTCCTCCTCAATGCGATCCGGGAGATCCTTGGCGACCTGGCTTTTGTTGCGACGCAGCAGGAAAGGGCGGACACGACGGCCCAGAGTTTGCCGGGCCTGGGGATTGGTTTTTTCGTTGAATTGACGTTGGAAAGAGGCGCGATGAGGCAGGGCACCGGGTTGGGCGTAGTGAAGGAGGCTCCAGAGATCGAGGAGACGATTTTCGATGGGAGTCCCGGTCAGGACCAGTCGGTGTTCCGCCTGGAGTTTGCGTGCGACGACGGCGGTTTGGGATTCGGGGTTTTTAATGAATTGTCCCTCGTCCAGAATGCAGGCCAGCCAGGAGCGCGGAGCCAGGAGATCTTCCATCAATCGCAGTTGGGCGTAATTGACGACGACGAGGTCGGTGTTGGGCAGTTGTTTCTTGAGTGCCTCCGGATCCTTGGTCTGGGCGCGAATGACACGCAGCGCGGGGTAGAAACGGGCAGCTTCAGCCGTCCAGTTGTCCATGACGGATTTCGGACAGCAGACAAGCGAAGGGAGAGCTTTAGGATTTTTTTCCAAGCGAAGCCAGGCCAACCAAGCCAGCGTTTGCAGGGTCTTGCCCAGGCCCATGTCATCGGCAAGGATTCCGCCGAGGTGACAGTGGGATAACATGGTTAGGAAATGAAAACCTTCCATTTGGTAGGAGCGCAGATCGGCTTGGATGGTGTTAGGGAGAGGGGGCGGGCGAAAGTTGCGAAGTTCTCGGGCACGTCGTTGAATGCTTTCCCGGACCTCTTCCTCGCCCAATTCCAGAATGGAAGCATCGGCCAGTTGCAGGGTGTGGAGGCGCTGTTTGGCTCCGGCTTCGAGGAAGGGATCCAAGCCGATTTCCCGCAGTTGAGACAAGGCGGGCCCTTCTTTTTCCAGAAGCAGACGTTTCCAACCTTTACCCTTGATCCGAACGAAGCCGCCGTCCGCATCGAGCAGGAGTTTGAGTTCCTGGGGGCTGAGTTCAGTGTCGTCGATGCTGAGGTTACTACTGAGATCAAACCAGTCCACGCCACTGGGTTCGAGGGTGACTTTCCAGGTGCCCGTTTGCGGGGCCTTGAGAAGCGAGGCGAGTTCTTGATCACATTCCACGACTACGTGATCCGGCTTGTTGAGCATCCACTCGGTGAAATCGTAGGGGAAGGATTTAGGAACAAGACGATACCAGGATTGGTTGGAGTTCGAATTCCAGCCTTCCCAGTTATTCAGCCATTGGGTGCCTTCCTCCAGAAGTTTCAGATCATTCACCAACAGTTCTTTGGAATTCTTTTTTTGGGCCTTGATGGATTTGGGTCGGATTTGCCAGACTGTGTTTTGGTAGTGAGCGATTTCAGTTTGATCCTGATCGCTGAGACCGCGGAATTCCAAGCGGCAAAGGCTGCTTCCGAGTGATTCGTGCAGGCGCATTTGAACATGAAGTTTGGGTCGGAGAATTTTGACTTGGTCTGAGATTTCGGGCGGAGGAGGGCAACCCAGTTGTGTCAGGCCATGTAATCCATTTTCGTTGAGAATCGAGGTTTGAGGTATGGAGAGGGGGAGCTGGATCAGATTAGGAAGTGGCAGGGGAGCTGGGGCGGGATGAATGGCTGTGGCGGTTATGCAGAGAGCCGGATCGGAGTTGAGATAGAAAACCGGACCGGAGATCGGCGGGGAGGCGTCATCATCAGAACCCGGGGCCAGGGTGAGGAGGAAGCTGCGGGAGTCGGGAGTGGTTCCGATCCATTTCCAGTGATGAGGGTTGGGGCTCAGACGAAGGACTTCCTCCTGTGCATTCACGATGTGCCCTGAGCCGGCGTCCAGATCGATCATCTGTTTGAGGGATTGGGCCAGGCTGGGATTGAGAAGATTTCCCACTTTGGGATACATGTAGGACTGATCTTCCATTTTCAAGTAATGAAAGATCATGCTGTCGAGGGCGTCACGGGTTTGAAATTGCAAGATGCCGCTGTGCAGGATTTGATATTTGATAGTCTGGGTCAGATTGGTGAAGGACTCTTTCTTTTTGTTGAAAAACTGGGGCGTGATGGCTCCGTTTTCCGCATCTATTTTCAGGCGGAGTGACAGGGGTTGTTTGCTTTCATGGAGATGATTTTTTTGGCCTGCCCTCAACAGGGCCTGGTTCCAGTGTTGGACATCCTGTTCGTGTTGAATTTCCCCAATCAAGGAAAGACTGGGGCTGATGTCATTGAGGGGGCCGAGGTCGGGAGCGGATTTGACGCCGTGTTTGCGGGCGAAATTCAGAAGAAGATGCCAGAGCTGGGTTGGAGTCAGCGGTTTGTCAGGAAAAACATCGTAGGTTTCGTAGGAGGGATCAGGCCAGGATGAAAATACCGCCCGCATGGATCGGCCTGTGACTGTGTGGTTCCCTTCCTGATATTCGCGCCAAATTTGGTCCAAGGCTTGAACTTGCTTCTGCAAGACCATGCTGGGTTTGGGTGGCAGGTATTGTTTAAAAGTATGGGCTTTGCTTTGGTTACGGCTCTGGATGGTGTTCAGCTCGAGTATGCGATAGGCCAGAGCGGCACTATGTTTGCACTCGTGGCCAATAGGACAGGTGCAGGTGGAGATCCAGATGTCCCCATGGTATTCGAGTTGGGTGTCATAGGGTTGGGTGCCGAAAATGCGGGCTCGATATAGAAGTCCGTGATTGGCTTTACTCAAACTTTGCACCCGACCCTGACGGGCGTATTTCAGTCCGCGTTCCCGCGTGGTGGGATGAAGGTCTTCAAGAAATTCCCGAAGATGTTGAAAAATTTTGTTCTGGCTCATGCGGAATGTTGCAGGACTTTTGAAAAGTTGGTAGATGTTAGGAAAGGAGTGAATGGGCCTTGGCCAGGGCTTCGTCCAGTTTGGAGGGATCAGTTCCGCCGCCTTGGGCCAAGTCGGGTTTGCCACCGCCTTTACCGCCCACGATCGGGGCGATTTCTTTGATGATCTGGCCGGCGTTGGACGAGCCGTCGGTGACGAGGGCGAGCAGGGTGGCTTTGCCGGGTTGGGAGCAGGCGAGCACGGCGACGCCTTGGAAGCTTTTCTTCAATTCACCTGCCAGGAGTTGGAGCAGGGCGGGGTCGGTTTCGCCAAGGTTCTTGAGCAGGCGGTTGCCGGAGGCTTCGGTCAGAAGTTGGGGCGCGAGGGATGCTGCTTGTTTCTGGAGTTCCGCCTGCTTGTTCTTGGCGGCGGACTTTTCGGCCTCAGCAATTGCTGATTTCTGATGGCTGATTTCTGATTGGTTGGAGAGGAAGGCCTCCCAGGATTTGGTGGGATCTGGAGAGAGACTTTGGAGGCTGATCGTTTGCCTGATTTTTCAGCAAGGGCCTTCGCCTCTTCCTGCTGTTTGGCGAAGATGCTTTCGAGGTGGGTGTTGATGGCGGGGCCACAGAGGGCCTCAATGCGGCGGACGCCAGCGGCGATGGCGCCTTCGCTGACGATGCGGAAAACTCCGATTTTCCAGTCTGCTTGACGTGGGTTCCGGCGCAGAGTTCCTTGGAAAAGCCGCTGATGTCCACCACGCGGACAGTCTCGCCGTATTTGTCGCCAAAGAATTGCATGATCGAGCTGTCGCCCTTCACTTTGGCGTAGGGACGTTCCTGCCACTGCACGGGGACGTTGGCGGCGATCTTTTCGGCGAACCGGCGATTGATCTTCTGATAGAACTCCCACGTCAGCGGATCGAACTTGCAGTAACCGAGAAGATCGTGAAGCAACGGCCAGAGCGTTTCGTTCGAGTAGCCGCGGTAGTAGAGGTTCTCCTCCTCCTGAGTCAGCGGCACAGAAATCAAGTTATACGGATGGCTCTTGCTCGTTTCCTCGAGAACGCGCTCTGCTTCCTCGTCGATTTCCGTGCCGACCCAACCGATCCAAGTTCCGCGGTTCTGCTTCAGGATCGGATTGAGCGCCGTCACAAGGCCGCCGGGGCTCGGCGTGGCTTCCCACGAATTGCCCTGGCGGTTCATCACCACGGGCAATCGGTTCGAAACGACGACGAGTCTTTTTCCAAGACTAAACATGATGTGCTCCGTTGGTTCGGCTCAGCCTGCTTCGGCTTCGGCCTCGGGTTCCACCTTTTCATACCGGATGGGCGGC